>JAGBWB010000255.1 GCA_017629975.1 Lentisphaeria bacterium | reverse complement strand
TATTGCAGAAACTCTTATGCCGTCAGCTTGCGGACTGCGGCGAGTTTGACGCAGACGCAGAAAAGTTCCATGGCAACGGCAAGCTCTTCCAGGGGCGGGAAGGTGGGGGCGATACGGATATTTCTGTCGCGGGGGTCGTTCTTATAGGGGAACGTGGCACCGGCTCCTGTCATGGTGACACCTGCCTCTTTGGCAAGGCGGATCGTTTCTTTGGCGCATCCGTCAAGGGTGTCAAGGGCAACAAAGTAACCGCCCCGGGGAGTCTTCCACTGGGCAAGTCCGGTTCCGCCGAGCTCTTTTTCAAGAGTCTCAAGGACCAGTTCAAATTTGGGACGCAGAAGGGCGGCCTGTTTTTCCATCTGGGCTTTGAGTCCGTCGGCATTTTTCAGCAGCTGCAATGTGCGGAGCTGGTTCAGCTTGTCGTGACCGATGGTCTGGATCGTCATGTGCTTGAGGATCTCTGCACAGTTGGCAGGACTTGAGGCGACCATGGAAACACCGGCACCGGGATAGGTGATCTTGCTGGTGGAAAAGAAATAGAGCACACGGTCGGGGTGACCTGCTTTTTCGCATTCGGCAAAGATGTCTTTCAGCACCGCAGGCTCGTAGAGGTGGTGGACGCCGTAGGCGTTGTCCCAGAAGATCCGGAAATCAGGAGCGGCGCACTTCATGGCGGCAAGGCGGGTCACTGTTTCATCGCTGTAAACGACGCCCTCAGGGTTGGAGTAGAGGGGAACACACCAGATACCTTTGATGGTGTCATCTGCCTTGACCAGGGACTCCACCACATCCATATCAGGACCGTTTTCAGTCATGGGGACGGTGATCATTTCAAAACCGAACTCCTCCGTCACCGCAAAGTGGCGGTCATATCCGGGAGCAGGGCAGAGGAATTTCACTTTGGGAAGTCTGCCCCAGGGAGTGCTGCCTTGAGTTCCGAAAAGCATCAGACGCGCCACGGCGTCGTACATCAGATTCAGACTTGAGTTGCCGCCGATAATGATGTTGTCAGGGTTGATCCCCAGAACATCGCCGAAAAGCTGACGCATTTCAGGCAGTCCCTCAAGACCGCCGTAGTTGCGGCAGTCGGTGCCGTCGGCGGCAAATTTGGGATTGGCACTGTCAAGTATGGCATCACTGATATCCAACTGTTCCGCGCCCGGCTTTCCCCGCGCCATGTTGAGTTTGAGTTTCTGTGCCTGAAATGCGGCATAACGTTCTTCCAATTCGCGTCTGACACCGGCAAGTTCAGCAGAACTCAGTTTTGAAAAGTCACAATTCATCTCTTGAAATTCCATTCAGTAAGGGGTGAATAATAATGCTTTTGATTTTGACCCAAGCGCATAATATAGCACAATATTTTTTCATTACAACACTTTACTTAAAGTTTTTTTGAAAAAAAATCCCCGCAACTCCCCCTGTAACGCAGTTTTTTGCCAATATCGGCTTGAAAATAAAGGGAGAGAGAGTTATATTACTGCGATGAAATTTTTTGCGAACTCAGGAGCTTTATCATGTATAGAAGAATAAGAGCATCTTTCCCTGTTTCACTTCTGCTTACAGGGTTGACCGTACTTTTTTTCACATTCAACTGCTGCGGTGCTGCGCCGGATGAAAATGCTTTCAGCGATGAACAGCTTTCAGCGATCACTCTGAAAACACTTCAGACGCTTCACAAGAACCACTACCGGCAAATTGAGCTGACTTCAAAGCTGGCAGTCGCCCACCTTGAAGCCTACATCAAAGCCCTTGACGGCAACAATGATTTTTTCACCGAAAAGGATATCAAACTTTTCAAGCGTCCTCCGGAAGAACACTTTTCCGCACTGCTCAAAGGCGATAACACCAAAGCCTTTCAGATCTACGGCCGTTTTCTTGCGCGTCACGCGGAGTACCGGGCGTTTGCTGAAAAACTCCTGAAGACCAAAATTGACTTTACTGTGGATGAGGAGTTCACTCCTGACCGCTCCAAGCTGCCCCGGTGCAAAGATGACGCCGAACTCCATGCCCTGTGGCACAAACGCATCAAAAACGAAGTCCTTTTCTACCGTCTTTTTGACCGTGCCATGGCTGAGAGCAAAGATCCGGAAGACCGCAAGGCTCTTGAGGATGCCAAACGGTGGAACGCAGGTACTCCTGAATCCAAAGTGCTGAAACGGCTCCGTGATGTGAGCAATGCGGTGCAGAAACGCAGCAAAATAGATATTCTCGGCATCTATCTCAATGCCCTTGCCCATGTTTACGGTCCCCACTCCAACTACATGGCGCCCCGGACAGCGAAGAACTTTGACATTGACATGAGCCTTTCTCTTACCGGGATCGGCGCCACTTTGACCACCGACAACGGTTTTATCAAGATCGTTGCCCTTGTTCCCGGCGGTCCTGCCGCCCGGGACGGCAGACTCAAGATCAACGACAGGATCGTTGCTGTGACCCAGGAAAACGGCGCCACTGTGGATGTGATCGACATGCCTGTTGATGAGGCTGTGCAATATATCCGCGGCAAGGAAAATACCAAGGTCACACTGACCGTTCTCCCCGGCGCCAAGGGGCGCAGCGGCGTTCCGGTCCGGATCACGCTGACCCGGGCGAAGATCCAGCTGGTTGACAGTGAAGCAAGCGGCAGGATCATCAACTGCAACGGTAAAAAAGTTGGCGTGATCAATCTGCCCGGTTTCTACATGGACTTTGAAGGCGCTATGAGAGGAGATCCCAATTTCAAACGGTGCAGCGAAGATGTCCGTAAACTTCTGGTGAAGTTCCGGAAAGAGGGCGTGCACTCTGTCGTTATGGATCTGCGCCGCAACGGCGGCGGCAGCCTTGCTGAAGCCATCAACCTGACGGGACTTTTCATTCCCACTGGTCCCGTGGTCCAGCGCCGCGACTTCCGCCGCCGCATCGCTCTTGCGGTGGATGATGACCCCGCTGTGGAGTGGAAGGGACCTGTAATCGTCATGATCAGCAAATTTTCAGCCTCAGCTGCGGAAATCTTCAGCGCCGCTTTGAGAGACTGCGACCGCGCCGTTGTGGTGGGGGACAGCCGCTCTTTCGGTAAAGGAACCGTTTTGCAGGTTGAAAAACTCAAAGAGGGGTATAACTTCTTCACCAGCCGTTCCCGCAACATCGGCAGCGTGACCTTTGAGATTGAAATGTTCTACCGTATTACCGGCAGCTCTGTGCAGCAGCTGGGGATCCGTTCAGACATCCGTATCCCCTCTCTTACCGAAGAGATGAAAGCCGGTGAAATGTTCCTTGACAACCATTTGCCCTGGGACAGCATCGACCCTGTCAGCCGCAGCAGTTATATCTCTGACATAGATGACAAGATCGCTGTGCTGAAAAAGAGATCCGCTGCCCGCATAGCGGCTTCCCCTGAGTTCAAGGCCATCAACCGGCGTCTTCTCATGTTCCGCGAACACCGCAAGAAAAAGAGTGTCTCCCTCAATGAAGCCCGGCGCTGGAAAGATTACCAGCAGGAAAAGACCATCGCTGACGCCGAGGAAAAAGAGCTGGGACTCAAAGACGAGAACAAAAAAGAGAAACTGGATGCCGCCGCAAAAGAGGCCGCCGCCATTGCCGCCGATCTTTACGATCTTTTGCAGGGAAAATAACTTTATGGAACGGATCAGAAGAAACACTCTGCTTCAGGCTTCAGATGAAGAACTTTCTTCATGCTGCCGCCTTGAATTCTGCCGCGGCTCCGGCAACGGCGGACAGAAAAGGAATAAAACCTCCTCTGCCGCAAGAGTGGTTCTGCTTGAAGATGAAAGTTTTGCCGCTGAAGACTGTACTGAACGCAGTCAGCACTCCAACCGCTCAAGAGCCCTTGATAAATTGAGACGGCGCATCGCCTTTGAAGTACGGTGCCTCCCGGCGGAGCTGCCGCCGCGCATTGAGTGTTCCGTCACCCATGAGGAGTACCCCCTTAATCTGGCGTGTCTTCTGGATGTGCTTGAAGAAAATGATTACGATCACAAAGCCGCCGCCACCGCCTGCCAGGTGACGTCAAGCGCCTTTGTGAAACTCCTCAGACGGGATGAGGAGCTGTGGACAAAAGTCAATGCCGCCCGGGAACTCCGGGGCTTGTATAAACTTAAAATAAATTGAAAAAGGTGTGTGATCTATGACTTACGAAGAGCGTATGAAATGGTTTCATGAAGCAAGATTCGGTATCTATATCCACTACGGCCTCTATGCCCTGACCGGGCGGGGCGAGTGGACTATGTACTCCGAACGCATCTCCCCTGCTGAGTATGCCAAACTTGCCGATGATTTCAAACCTGCCAAAGGATGTACCGATGAGTGGTGCGAGCTTGCCGCCGCCGCCGGTGCCAAATATGTGGTGCTGACCACCCGTCACCATGAGGGATTTTCTCTTTTTGACAGCAAATACTCCAACTTCACCGCCGCCAAACACGGCTGCAAGCGGGATATCGTTGCCGAATATGTTGAGTCCGCCCGGAAATTCGGTCTCAAGGTGGGTCTTTATTATTCACTTCTTGACTGGCGCTTCCCCGGCTACTTTGAGCCGAAAAAGTTCCCTGAATCAAAGGAGGCCCTTGTGGAGCGGATCCATAATCAGGTGCGGGAACTTATGACCAACTACGGCGAGATCTCTGTTCTTGAGTACGACGGCGGCTGGATGGCCGATTTGAGCGGAACCAAGGAGGAGCGGATCAACTTCTGGCGCGCCCGGGAACTCAACGCCATGGTCCGGGAACTTCAGCCCGGGATCATCATTAACAACCGCTCCGGACTGGATGAGGATATCGACACCCCCGAACAGGTGGTGAAGGCTTCTGCTTCAGGCAGAGCGTGGGAAAGCTGTATGTGCATCGGCGACAGCTGCGGCTGGGGCTACACCCGCTTCAACCCCAACTGGAAATCCTCTGAACAGCTGCTCCAGTATCTGCTTACCGCCGCTCAGGGCGAAGGCAACTATCTGCTCAATATCGGTCCCCAGCCTGACGGCAGGATCCGCGGCGAGGAACACGAAAGACTTGTTACCGTGGGCAACTGGCTCAAACGGAACGGCGAGGCGGTCTACAACTCCAGGCGCTGCCCCCTCATCGGTTCTTCCGCTCCCGGCGAAGTGGATCTCAATCTTCAGGGCGGATGGACCCGGAAAGAGAACACCGCCTACTGGTGCATCGTCCGCTGGCCCGGAAAGGTGGCGACTGCCATCAATGTTGGAACGGCTCCTGTCAAAGTCACTCTCCTTGACGGCGGTCAGGAGTTCCCCTTTGACTACGACGCTCAGAGCGGCAAGCTGAAGGTCTATGATCTGCCCGCACTGCCCCCGGATCCCCTGTGCAACGTCCTCAAGGTCGAGTTTTCCGGCCCTGTGGAGCGCAAAGCAGAGCCCTCTCTTGCTCAGTGGCTCTTCTGACAAAAAAGCTGTGAAAAAAAGCCGCCGGAGTTCGGCGGCTTTTTTCTTTGGCGTGATTTATTGTTTTCAGCACTCTATGAGGGTGTATTCCCGGCTGCCGAGTCCGCATTTTTCGGCGTACTGGAGCTGTTCGGCGCCTTTGAACTTTTTACCGGCCTTGGCGGCGGCATCCCAGCACGCCTGATCTATTGCCACCGGATCTGTTGAGGCGAATACGCCGATATCCTTGATGCAGCGGGGCATGGGATGGG
>JAGBWB010000254.1 GCA_017629975.1 Lentisphaeria bacterium | reverse complement strand
GAACCGATTTTCAAATTGCGGTTCAACCGGACTCTTACTATTTTGCCGTATCAGCTTTGAAACCGGGAGCCACTGGAACTTTGACCGTAACCTATAACCGTCAGCTTTATATCCTTTATCTGATCCAATCAGACAAAGAGGCTTACGCATCTGTAGTTTTCGGCAAAACTGCCAACCGGAAGAACTTTACGGATAATGTTGTAACCAAAACTCCGAAAGTAACTCCCGCACGGCTGGTTTCTTTGATTGATATGGCAAAACGCTATGAAGTATTGAAAGAAACTTATCCTGAAAGCGTTGCCGGAGTGGAACGGGCTCTTTTCAAGAACCGTTACCGGTGCGGCAAGTACGACATCCATCTGGATGAAGCGGTCCGCTTTGAAGAGGAAGATACGGTGATTTTCAAACTGCGTCTGGTAAATCTGACCACCGAAGAGATCGCTTATGACAAACATTCCTTTTCTGCTCATGCCGGAGACGGTATATATTATATGAGTGTTTCCGACGCCTCCGGAATCATGCCGCCCAAGAGTCAGACTTATGCCTGGTTCGGCATTACCTCCACTCCGCGGGGCGGCAGAAATAATCTCAAAGCGGACAATGATTGGTTGATCGCTTTGACTACCCGTGAAATGCACACCTCTCAAATTCAGTCAGTCAAGGATGAGATCAAAGAAAAGGAACGCAAAGCAGAACAGGCAGCTCTTCTGAAAGCAAAGGAATTGAAACTTGCCGAAGAAAAAATCGCTGCATCCGAAAAACTTGCTGCGGAAGTTAAAAAACAGCAGGAAGAACTTTTGCGTGCCAAAAAAGAATTTGAAAAGTCCGTTGCTGAACTCCAGAAAAAACTGGATGCTGAAAAGAGTGCCGTTGCCAAAAATAAAAGCGAAGCGGATAAACTCTTGAAAGATGCCGAGGCTAAAGTCAAGGCCGCCAAAGAGTACGAAGAAAAAATCAAAGCCAAAGCTCAAGCCGCTGAAAAAGCGACTCCCGCTTCTAACATCGTTAAAAAGGCTCAAACTGCTATAAAATCCATGCAGCAGCAGACTGCAAAGGCGGTAAAGGAGATTCAGGAAAGAACTGCACCGAAAATCAAGGCGGCTGTTCCTGAAAAGAAAGCTCCTGCACAAGTTCCCCCAAAAGAGGAGAAGTAAGCTATGACCGGAACAGAACTTGTCAATATCTTGAAATCTCCCACATCGAAAATCATCTTTTTCGGTGTCCTGCTTATCGGCGGAGCTTTGGTGTTGATCCCGATGCTGAACCGGGATGAAGATCCTTCTGCCATTCAGGAAAATACTGAACTCAAACAGGAAGAAAAAGCTCCCATTGAGATCGGCAGCGGTATCCCGCAATTCAAAGCAGACCGGGAAAGTGAAAAAGGTGCAACGCCGCCACCGGCAGTCATTTCCCGTAACGGCGAAAAAAAGATTATTCCCAATAAAACGGTTGGAACAAAAAGACCTGCCGTATCCGGTCAATCCCGGAGAGCGCGGAATTTATCCAATCTTTTTGATAACCGTAACAGCCGCGGCAACGGCAGAACTTCCGGCAACGCCCAAGGGAGAATTTTCTCTTTGAGTGCCGGAAACAAAAGTGCTTCATCCGGCAAGAATGATGAGGCGTTCCTCTCGGAACGGTATGCCCCCTTCGGGCGTTTGCTGGACTGCAAACTGGTAAATACTTTGGAAAGCAATGTGGATGGAACTCCTTTGATTGCCATTGTCATACAGGACTTGTGGTGGACAAATGCCAAAGGGGAACGCAAACTGATCATTCCTGCCGGGACGGAAGTTCACGGCAAAATGGGTAAATGCGTCCGTAACCGGATGATGTGTTCCGGCAACTTCGTGCTGGTCTGGCAGATCACCTCTGATCAGGTCGGATTGGAGTTGCAGCTGCAGGGACGGATTCTGGAAAAATCCAATCAGGCGGGTGATAAAAGCAAAGCCACTATTACCGATATGGCGGCAGGCATTCCCGGAAGGGTGATGAACAACAACAATCTCAACGAGATGCTGCAATACACGATGGCTTTTACCCAGGGGCTTTCCGCAGGTTTCCAGACCAAGACTACCTACGATAACGGCAGTACCATCGTTTCCAACAACGACGGTTCCACCAAGAATGCTCTGGCAACAGCATTTGAATCTTTGTCCAATGTGGCTCTGGAAAACATTACTGACAAGATTTCCAAAGAGTCCTACTACATCCGGGTCCCTGCCGGTACAGAATTCTATCTCTACATCGAACAGGTGACCAATATCGAAAAAGCCGCCATCGCTGATACCGCCCTCAACAAACTGGAAGAGTTGAAACTTGCTCCCGGCAAAAACTCTTCTGAATCCGATGTTGAAAAAGCCTCCCGGCTGCACGATGCTCTCGGTCAGGCTCTCCCCAAATCATTAAAAAAAGAATTGAAAGGAATCCGCTGAAATGAAAAAACTTCTTTACTCCATCCTCACATTCTCCGCTCTGGCGTTGCTGGTCACAGGCTGCTCCAGTACCAAGAAAGAGATCAAACCCAAAGAGTACACCTCTGTTCCCCTTTATATGGCAGGACAGGAAATTCCGGGAGATGCCCAGGAAAAGTATCTTTCCAATGCCGGAGTCAAAATGTATTCCGTTGGCAGAATAGTCGATCCCGGCAGCGGCACAATGCGGGAGGCGGGGACCGTGTACCGCATAGAAACGGCTCCCAAATGGAACCTTATTCCCCAGTATGATGCCAATCCGGAATCTTTTGCCCGCAAGCAGTTGAAGGCACAGTATGCTCAAACGCTTGCCGGACAGATGAGCCATACACTGGCAGAAACCCGTTCCGTCAAAGAAACTGTGGCTGATTATCAACGCTGGTTTGAACAATCCGCCAAGATGTTTGATGATGTTTTCAAAGAAAACGAGAAAATGCGTAAAGATATTGAACGTCAGCATGAAAACACCCGCACCTTACTGGAAAGTT
>JAGBWB010000253.1 GCA_017629975.1 Lentisphaeria bacterium | reverse complement strand
GCATTGACCAGACGGAGAAGCTGGCTGGGGTGATCATAGCGGCGGAAGACTTTGAAATTGTCTTCGGCATTGGTGAGAGAATTTTCCGCTTTATCAATTTTTGCCTGCTGTTTGTCGAGAGCCGCCTGACGGACTTCTTCAGCATTCTGGGTACTGGTCGCCTCGTATTGTTTATCCCGAGCCTCCCGGAAAGCATCTTCTTCAGTTTTCAGGGCATCTTCAGCCTCGGTAATGGCAAGCTCAAGGGAATCCCGTTTATTGATACGTTCAAAACGCCGGTATTTTCTCAAGGCATCATCTGCCTGAGAGAGTTTTTCCTCAGCATCCTGAAGTTCTGCGGCGTTGGTGCTCAAGAGCACCCGGTAATTTTCCTTTGCCAGATCCAGCTCTTTGGTCAGATTGTCCTGTTCGATCTCAAAGTTCTCAATTTTCTCAAGAAGATCGTCGGTTTCAAATTTAGCCAGGAGATCACCTTTTTTGACCTTGGTATTTTCGTCAATGACCCAGATCAGTTTTGTACGGTGGTTTGCCTGCAGTGCAAGTTTGTGCTTTTGGCTGGCATTGATGTAACCGCCCTGCTGAAGTCCGATGATCAAGTCATCCCGCCGGACTCTGAAAGTGCGGTCCATATCGTTGTTGTCATTCTTCTTTTTGCCGGAGGAGTCCGCCGCCGCAGCATTCTTCCGGGGCAGATAGATGCCGAAGTACACTCCGCAAAACGCGGCGATCAGCAGGAGTATTGCTCCGATGATAAAAGTTTGTTTACGGTTCAGTTTCATTTTGCGGCGACCTTGTTTCCGGCAGCTGCCTTCTGAGCGGGTTTGGCTTTAACTTCAGCTGCCTTCTGAGCGGGTTTGGCTTTAACTTCTTTTTTCTGCTTTTCAGGAGCAGGAGCAGCAGCCTCTTTTTTCTCAAATGCAGCGTTCATATTTTTGAAGAATTCTTCTCTTTTTTTCTTCTCTTTGCCCGGCACATTGTCCCCCATGTCTTTGAAAAGTTTGATCATGGCAGACTCGTGGCGGGGGTTGCTTTTGGAACTCTGAAGCATATCTCCGTAAAGTTCGCTGGTGGCGGCGGTGTTGTAGGGGTTGTAGAGAATGCCGTTCTGATCTTTTTCCGCAGGAATGATGTGCACCTTGAGGAAGAAAATCAACTGAGTCACCTCTTTGGTGGCATTTTTGCCCTTGAAAAGTTCGCCCAGAAGCGGCAAGTCGCTGAGGATCGGAACTTTTTCTTCTTCCAGTGCGGTGCGGCTGGAGTAAAGTCCGCCCATCATAACGACCTGTTTGTCATAGAGACGCAGGTAGCTTTCAATGCTGCGGACGGCGATGACAGGCACAGAATAGGCTGATCCGCCCACCGCGATCTGTTCATTTTTGGTGATGCTTGAAACCTGGGGCCAGAGACGCAAGGTCACGCAGTCATCATTGATCATCTGGGGTTCAACTTCCAGCTTCACGCCGACGCTTTTGTACTTTGTACTCATCTGCAAGGTGCTGCTGGTGGAGTTTGCCTCCTGGATCGGGATATCCTGACCGGTGACGATACGGCTGGTTTCATTGCGTGAAAGAAGAATATTGGGGGCAGAGAGGATCTTTGCATCCTGAGCCTGCTGGAGCCACTTGAAAGAGATATCAAGTTTGTCTTTGCCGGTCAGCGGGTTGAAGTTGGCACCCAGTCCGGAACCCGGCTGAGCAGTCGCACCGGGAACCTGAGTCGCGGCGCCGAAAGTGTTGCCGCCGGTGGTGTAGTTGATGGAAAGGTTGCGGAGCGTTTCATCCTTGAAAGTCACTTCCACCACCTTGGCTTCAATGAGAAGCTGAGCACCGGGAATATCCAGACTGCGGAGAATTTCAAGGTAGGTGTTGATCTCTTTATAAGGCGCATTGAGGACAAGCATATTTTCCTCTTTGACCTGCTCAATAAGAACAGAACCGACCACAACGCCGTCCAATGCCTTGTAAAGCCGTTCCGCTTTGCTGAAGCGGGGACGGTAAACAAGAGTCGCACGGTCATTTTCACCTTTGATGATCCGGTGATAGGCGGGCAGCAGTTTGGGGCGCTTCACCGGCATGGCAGGGAAGGTCGCATCGTTGGAAAACATTTCAGAAAGAGAGCGCAAAACGCTTTCAACGTTTTTCCGTCCCTGTTCAATATCTTTGACAGTCCGGACTACGGCTGGAAGATCATTGGCAGCTTCGCTTCCCCGGGCACAAACGGGCAAAATAAGCGCAAAAGAGAAAAGAACGGCACTGAATCGGAGGGTGTTTTTGTTCAACATGTTTCAAAATTTCCTAAATTTGCAAGATAACCAAAAAATTATTTTTATATAAAGTAACCTCAAAAGCCCTTTCTTTCAAGTTTAAAACAGGAATTTTCCGAAGAAATGCTTTTTTTTTAATAAGTGAGACAAAAAATGTCTGAGATGTACCGGTATATTATATGATGAAAACGGCAGATGAGAAAAACTGCCTCAAAGAATCAATTTGAAAGTCAAGGAGTATGAGTATGAGATTTTCCGGATCCCTTGCCGCCGCACTTTGCGGGAGTGTTATTTTTTTCAGTACTGCTGCCTTTGCAGGCGGGACTGAAAGTTCTTCTCTGGAAGAGGAGTATATTGAAACTGTTCAGAGCTGGGCCCGGAACGGGGAGCTGAACATCATGCCAACGATGCACTGGGAAGTCCAAAAAGAGTTCAAGATCGTCTACCGCTCTCCTGAAAAAAATATGGTGAGCTTCAGAATCTGGCACTGGGCATATACCGGGGGCG
>JAGBWB010000252.1 GCA_017629975.1 Lentisphaeria bacterium | reverse complement strand
GCGGGAAATAAATTGTCTGATCCCGCAGGATAACTGTTTTCCCGTTTCTGCAAAGTGTTCCAACGAAAGGAACGGTCTTTTTCTGACTTCCGCAGAAATAATGTAATTATACCATATTTTCTTACAGCTTACAACCTCAAAACCATGATTTTGAAGCAGATTTCTCAAATTCGATTCCGTGAAATAGTAGATGTGTTCCGTGCTGAACTCCGTCACCTGACCGTTGGCAAGGATCATGTCAAGATTGGGGACTTCGATGATCCCCGGGGCATTTTCTGTAAGATTGTTTCTGATCCCCGCAAGAAAACGGGGGATGTCGGGGATGTGTTCCAGAAAATTCAGCACAAAAAAGCCGTCATAGGGGTAATCCGGAATTTTTTCCTCCCCGGTTTCAAAAAAGAGTTTGAAAACTTTCAAACCTGCTTCGCGGCATTTGGCAGCTGTTTCGTCCCCGAATTCGGTTCCGGCAACATCTGCTCCGGAGTCCCGCATAAGTTCAAGGTATTCCCCTTTGCCGCATCCGGCTTCAAAAACTTTCTTTCCCGTCAAGTTGTTGCGCAAGATCCATGAGCGGAACTGTTCAAGGCGGAACTGTTTCATCTCTTCTGAAATTCCGCTTGCTCTGATGACTTCACGAAAATATGAGACCGGAGTCGCTGTGTGCTGAAGCACCCCGCAATCAGGACATTGGCAGATCGACAGATCAACACCCTTGTCTGCCGCCAATTCTTCCCGGGTCGCAGGCATTTTTTGTGCTGCGGCGGGAACATTTTTCAATTCCAGCAGAGAGCGGCTCAATTCAGACGAGCAAATTCGGCATCGGAACATAAATTTCAGAACCTCATATTTTCTTCAAATTCCTTTTCAGGAAGGAAAGGCGCCAGATTTTCCATGGGGAGCGACACCATGCCGCCGTCGGGCAGAGCTTTGGAACTCAAATGCGGTGCCGTTCCGACGGTTTGGTCGAGAATGACTTCGCAAATCACCGTTCCGGGCATTTCCAGAACAGCTTTGATTTGAGAGTCAAGATCTTTGGGGGAACTGATCTGAGTGTATTGCAGTTCAAATCCTGCACAAAGTTTTTTGAAATCAGGAAGCGTAAGACCGCTTGAGGGATCACAAGCTACAAAATGTCCTTCAAAGCGCCCTTTCTGCATGTTGCGGATGGAACCGTAACCATTGTTGTTCAAAACAAAAAGTTTGATGGGAAGATTCAAGCGGCGCAAGGTTTCAAACTCCTGAATATTGTGCATGATGCCGCCGTCGCCGATCAAACCGATGGTGCGTTTTTTACCGGAAGCGATACAGCCGCCGATGAGAGCCGGCAGACCGAACCCCATGGAGCCGAGTCCCGGGGTGTTGTGGATCCGGACACCTTCTTTGACCGGGATCGCCTGCATGGTCACTTCGGCACAGGCTCCGGAACTGCCGGGAATCAGCAGATCCCCCGGCTGCATGGTTTTGCCGATGGTGTCCACCAGATGATAAAGGTTGACTTGCTTGCGCTCTTCGGAACAAAGTTCCTGAGAGACGGGAGGATAACGGAGCAACCACTCTTTGCAGCGGGAAGAAATCCTTCGCAGGGTAGGGGGGCTGAAGCAAGTTTCAGCATTTCCGAAATAAAAACGCCTGCATCCATCGGTAATGCGGTCAAATCCGGGGTGTTGAGTTTGTCGATCTCACATTTGTCGATATCGACCATGAATTTTTTCGCAGCAGGGGCGAAATGCGGTGCATTGAAGCCGGTCTGGCAGAGATCAAGACGGGTTCCCAGAATCAGAAGCACATCGCAGGTCTGCTGGGCAAAGTTTGCCCCCCGCTGACCGACAATGCCGGGACGACCGATATAACAGGGGTGGTCATCAGGGAGAAAATCGGCAGCTTTCCAACTGAGTGCCGTGGGAATCTGCAATTTTTCAACCAGTTTTCTGAAATCCTCAACGGCATTGGCGGCACGGATACCGTTACCTGCGTAGATCAGCGGACGCTTTGCATTTTTCAATGCCTCCATGACGGTGCGTGCCGCATTGGCGGCGTCGACGGTATCTTCCTCTTCCGGCGTGAATCCGGGAAGTTCCTCGGGGGAAATGAACGCTCCCTGAACATCCAGCGGCAGGTCAAGCCAGACGGGACCCCGCCTGCCGTGCATGGCAAGATAAAGAGCTTTTTCAAGTTCATAACGGACTGTTGAGGGATCGGTGATGCACTTTGCATATTTTGTCACGGGAGCTGCAATAGCGGCAATATTCACCTCCTGGATCCCCATCTGGCGGACCCGGTGTTCATGCATCAGTTCTGTTGTTTTTGCCTGTCCGGAAAGAATGAGCAGGGGCGTTGAGTCGATCCATGCTCCGGCAACGCCGGTAATGGCATTGGTCGATCCGGGACCTGCCGTGACCAGTGTGACGCCGAGACTGTTGCGGTTCTGGGCGTATGCTTCGGCGGCGATGGCGGCGGCTTGCTCGTGGAGGCAGCAGACATAGTCAAGACCGGGCGTTTTGCCCAGAGAATCCACCAGGTGCATACAGCCGCCGCCGGGAAGCATGAATACGGTATCAACACCGGTTTCAGCGGAAATTTTCTGAAAAATGTAATCTGAAACTTTTATCTTATTCATTTGGAAGTTCCAATTCATTTGAAAGTTTTGTTAAAAATTCTTCAATACTCATATTGCGGTTTTCATTCCATGGAGCAGGAAAACAGAATGCTTTTTTACCGGCAGCTCTCACGCTGTCAACATTTTTTTGCATATCGTCAATAAGTATACCGTCAAGAGCAATGACCGCTTCCGCCTTGGAGTGGAAAAGCTGGGACTCAACAGTGATATTTTTACGGGGCGAGGGGACAAAAAGTGTCCCCTGAAGCCATGAGCCGAAGTGACGCAGCACCCATTCTGCTGAACGGGGTGCCATGTGCATCGGCGCCGAACTCAATGTGAGGGAACGGAAGCGATTGCCGTATTGCTGAAAGAACGCCAGCACCTCTTTGCGGGGCGGCACCTCATAAAGATAGCGGTCACGGCAATCGTCAAGGTTTTGACGGTACTCATCAAGAGTGCATCCCAGTTCAGCAAGGGGGGGATTGTTTTGCAGATCTTCCAGACGGATGCCGGGCTTCAAGGCTTGAGCTGTTGTGGAAATACACAGCGCCGTAAGATCGTTGAGGACATCGTCAATATCCCAGATGAACAGTTTTTTCTTCATCTGATGGCTTTCCCCCCATCTTTGAGCCATTCAGCATAAAATGTCATATAGGTTTTGCGTTCTTCTGG
>JAGBWB010000251.1 GCA_017629975.1 Lentisphaeria bacterium | reverse complement strand
TGCTATATTAAAAATAAAGCATCAAACTTTCTTGAATATCAAACAGAAAAAGGATAAAAAAATGGCTCACGATCTCAGCGCAGTGTGCAGCGGTTTCACCGGTGCCGGTAAATTTGTCTCCGGAATCCCCTACGGAACAGGACACATCAACGACACCTACAAGGTGGAAACTGACAAAAACACCCTCATCGTTCAGCGGGTCAACACCTCCATCTTCCAGCAGCCTGAAGAGCTGATGGACAACTTTGTCCGGGTCACTTCACACATCGGCAAAAAACTGGCCGGAACCGATTCCGCCGACAAGACTCTTGCCCCCCTCTTCAACGCTGAGGGCAAACCTTTCTTCCGGGATGCCGACGGCAACTTCTGGCGCAGCTACATCTACGTTGACAAAGCCCGTACCTATGATATCATCGAAAACGACACTCAGGCCTTTGAAGCCGCCGCCGCTTTCGGCAGATTCCAGAACTATCTTGCCGATATGGAAGGCCGTCTTTTTGAGACCATCCCCAATTTCCACCACACTGTTTCCCGCCTTGACGCACTCAAGGCCGCTGTTGCCGCCGACAAGGTTGGACGCCTCAAAGAGGTGAGCGCTGAAGTTGACTTTGTCATGGCACGGGAAAAGGATTGCGGCGTGCTTCTTGATCTTCAGGCAAAGGGCGAGATCGTGGAGCGCACCACCCACAACGACACCAAGCTGAACAACGTTCTTATTGATGACGCCACCTCAAAGGGTATCTGCGTCATTGACCTTGACACCGTCATGCCGGGACTGCCTCACTACGACTTCGGCGACATGGTCCGCACCGGAACCAGCCCCGCCGCTGAGGATGAAACCGATCTTTCAAAGGTGCGTATGCGCTTTGAGATGTTTGAAGCGCTGCTCCGCGGATATCTTTCTGCCGCAGGAAAATTCCTCAATCCTCTGGAAAAATCCCTGCTGCCTTTCTCCGGCAAGCTCATCACTCTTGAGATCGGGATCCGCTTCCTGACCGACTATCTCTCAGGGGATGTCTACTTCAAGACCAAACGTCCCGGCCACAACCTTGACCGCTGCCGTACCCAGCTCAAGCTGGTCAGCTCCATTGAAGAGCAGTTTGACGCCATGCGGAAACTGACCGACTCTCTCTGAGAAAAAAATTAAGGAACAACTCCTATGACCAAACAGGAAATCATCAACGGTCTGCGCTCTCTCGGCTTGAAAGAGGGGGATATCGTTCTGCTCCACAGCTCTCTTTACAGTCTGGGACACGTTGAGGGCGGTCCCGACGCTGTCATTGACGCCTTTCTTGAAACCATCGGCGCCGCAGGAACTCTGCTGGTTCCCGTGTTCGGAGACCTGGGCATTCTGACCACCACTTTGAAAAACCGTCCCGGCGCCATTGTCAGTCCCTGTCCTGTGGGCACCGTCGCCGCTCTGGGCAAGGATGCCGAAGAGCTTTGCCGCGACCACTGGAAACCTGTCAGTTGCCACGGCGAAGGAACTCCTTTCAAGCGCATTGCCGACAAGGGGGGATATGTCTGCCTCATGGGCGTGGATCAGGACCGCAACACCTCTCTCCACGGCATTGAAGCTGAACTGCGTCTTGCCTATCTCGGTTCCGTGTCAAAAGAGTACACCACTCCTGAGGGCGAAACCATCAGCAAGACCTGGAAATACTACCCCGGCCCCCACCGCGATTTCATCGCCATTGACCATGAACTCAAAGAGCGGGGCTTTATGAAACAGAGCCGCATCGGCAACAGCCAGGTGCGCCTTATTGACGCCAAAGGCATGTGGGAGTGCGGAATGGAACTGGGAGCAGCTGATCCTGCTTTCATTCTCTGCGACAATCCCGGATGCAATGACTGCGTCCGCCAGCGTGCCGCGCTGATGAGCGACTTCTTTGCCAAAGAAGATTTCAAACTCACTGCCTCCTCCCGGTTGGCAGGGCGTTATATCCCTGAAATGGTTGAAAAGTGCAAAGCCGCCGGCGTCAAATATCTTGAACTGGATTACATTCAGGGTGTTCCTGCCGCTTCAATGAATGCCGCCAAACTCACCGCCGCCGTAGCGGAACTTGCCGCAGAGGGTATTGAAGTGAGTGCGCTCCGCGCCTTTGCCGCGCCTGACAAGGCTGAAGATTTCGCCGCAAAACTGAGCGCTGCCGGTATCAAGCGGGTGATCCTGCCCCTTTCCAGTTCCGCTCCTGCGGCAAGTGCCTGTGCCGCTGCGGGAATTGCGGTTGACTTTTTCAACGTCAATCTGACCAGTGCCAGCTCCAACGCGGCTCTGGCACGGCGGAAAGAAAAAATCGCCGACTGCGGTATCTGCTTCAACCCCGCCAACTTCGTTATGGCCGGTGAACGCGCTTTCGGCGTCTACCGCACCGGACGTTACATCAAGACCATGCGTCAGCTGGATATCAACGACATTCTGCCTGACGGCACTGTTACCGAGCTTGCCCGGGGCGGCGCTGAGATCAAAGAGATGATCTCCATCGCCCGCTGTGCCAGCTTCTCAGGATTCATGTGTCTGGCAGGAGGCATCAAAACCTCTCAGGATCTCAAATCCATGGTTGCCGATTTCCGGCGCCTTATTGAGAATATGTGATTTCCTTTCCGGAAGAACGCAAAGAGAGCGTCAGGGAGTTTTCCCCGGCGCTCTCTTTTTATTTGTTCCCGGCATCGGAGAGCTTTCTTTGTGCAGCAGCGGGATACCTGCTTACATTTTAAAAGCGCCGGTTCTTTTTGCGGTAAGCTTGAGGAGAAAATCCGGTATTATGCTTGAAAAATCTTGAAAAAGTGTAAATGTTGTTGAATTGCAGAAGTTCAGCAATTCTGGAGATCTCAAGATCGCTTTCCTGTAAATGCCGCCCGGCAATAGCAGTCAGTTCGGCGGCAATGAATCCGGCGGGACGGCTGTAATGAGCGGCTTCCGGCGGCAAACTGTGCATGGCTTTGCGGAATTTGTTCCGCAACTGCGGCAGACTCAGACCGAGGGCTTCGGCAGTTGAACTTACGCTGCATTTGGCGCCGTGCCGAAAAATCTGTTCACGCATTTTCTTCAGCAGTTCCGGTTCAGGAGCAGTGCGGTGCTCCCGGAGTATGTGCTTTACAAACATATCAAGCAACCCATTCAGCAGCTCCAGATGAAGAGGCGAACCGGCAGTGCTGCACTTCAGGGCAAGTTCCCGGAAACTGTTTATCAGAAAGTCTGTCATAAAATCATGTTTTACCGCATAAGGTGTTTCCGGCAGATGAGTGTCTGTTTTGTCAAGCCGGAACTTGAAACTCAAATATTTCAGATCATCAACTTCCGCCGGGGCAAATCCGTGGAGTACCCCCTGTGGAATAAACACAGCATCTCCCTGGGTCAGCGCAAGTGTTCTGCGGTCAGATAAACAGCAGCGGCGGCGGCTTTGCAGAATGACTTCCAGCTGGCAGTAATCGTGCCGGTGCAGCAGGATTTTTTCACTGCGCGCGGCAGGTCCGATGCTCCAGTAAAGCAGTTCAATCATAACGGAATATTACTTTTTGGTAAATTATTATATTTATTTTGCTATTTACAATAGCATGAAGTTGTGCTATTTTAAAGTATAAATTCAATTTTTCAACAATTTTTTTAACAATAAATAATAAGGTCTTCTATGAAAAAGGTCAATATCGGATTCATCGGCGCCGGCAGTTTTATAAGCTGTACACATCTGCCCACAGCAGCGGCAACCGGATATATAAATATTGCGGCCATCGCAGAACTGGATGATTCAATCATTGACAGACATAAATCCCGGTATGATGTGGGTTATTTTACCAAAGATTACAAAGATATACTCAAGGATCCGGCAATAGACATTGTTGTTATCGGTACTAAACAGGATATGCACGCCAAACTGATTATTGAGGCGCTTGATGCCGGTAAATGGGTCTGGTGCGAAAAGCCCATGTGCGAAACCGATGAAGAGGCACTGGCGATCATTGCCGCCGAAGAACGCAATCCCGGCAGACTTGCCATCGGTTTCAACCGCCGTTTTGCCCCCGGATACACGCTGGTGCTTGAGGAGTTGAGCAAGCGTCCCCGTCCGTGGTTTGTGACTTACCGGGTGCAGATGGATAACTTTGATAAGAAGCGCAACGCCCAAAGTTTTTATTTCAAGCGTCCAGCCATGGTTTACGAGGGGTGTCATTTTATGGATCTGGCAAGTTTTATTTTCAAAGAAGCGCCCCGGCGGGTCTACATGTCCGGTGCAGAGAATGCCGAAAATGACTGTATCATATTGGAATACAAAGATGGTTCCCGGTTCCAGCTGTTATCAACCAACACTGCCGGGAACGGCGGTCTGGGCAAAGAGTTTGCCGAATTTTTCGCTGCCAACTTTGCGGCACAGGTGGATGATTTTACCGATGTGAAACTCAGGGGTGATTACGGTGTTTACGACAAAATAATTCCACCGGCGTGGGGGGTATTCAATGAAGAAACTCTACAGTACGGTTACGACTTTGTGGAGTCTCTCCGCAGCACATTGGCTCAGCCGGAAAAAGAATTATTGCAAGCCCGCGGGCTGTCGCTGGAAAAAGTTGTACGCGGTCACTCCGAACGCCCCTACGAAGCGCAGATTGATGCTATCTATGAAAAACTGAAAGATCGCCACTGGACCGAACGGGTATTTCAGGTCGATAAAGGCTGGGAAAAGGCATTTCAGCACTTTGCCCGAGCCTTTCTTGAACAAACCGAACCATACAATGCCGACGGCAGAGCCGGAAAACTTGCCAACGATATTGCATACGCCCTTTTGGAAAGTAAAAAGCAGCGTATGCCGGTGGAGTTCAACTCTTCTATCTGACATCTGGCGGGTCGATCTGCAAATCGTTGACACATTCTTTCCACAGCGTTTTTGTATCAAGATTGCGGCGTAATTTTATGAAGCCGCGGCAGGAAAGAAAAGAGCTTTTATTGGCATAAAAGCGTGAAGTGATGCCTTGCTTGTCACGGCGTAGCCCGCAAGGGCGTAGACGGACGGCTTCGTTTACCATTTTTTTGCAAAAAAAATGGTAGTCCGGGGGGGAATTGAACCCACGACCCACTGCTTAGAAGGCAGTTGTTCTATCCACTGAGCTACCGGACCACTTTTCAGAAAGAAAACACCGTCTTCATCAAACGGCGATCTCTACTTTATATAATATGATACCAAAATATCGTTTTGTCAAGCTCTTTTATGACATTTTCCCGGATTTCCGGTTGAAAAAATTGAAAAATCAAAGTATTGTATATGGAATGCAGTTTTTATTGACTTAACAGGGAGACCGTTTTTTATGAAAAAATTTCTCAATCTGATACTTCTTCCGCTTCTGATGGCGATCTTTGCCGTGGGGATATCCGGCTGCGAGATCCTCGAAGAAGCTCTTGAGGCAGGCGCGCTTGATACCGACAATCCCAACAGCGAAGATTACCGCCCCCGCTTTGTGGTGGGGATCTTTTCCATCGTCCAGTACCCCCGGGCGACTGACCTTGAAAAACCGATCCGGGACCTTGACGGCAGAGAGATCTATATCAACGCCAATCAGAACTTTTCCAGCAAGAACCTCAAAGATGCCAGGATCGTTGTCCGCCCCGGCAATCCGGAGCTGTGCGATCTGAAGCTGAAACTTGACCGCCGGGGCAAGATCCAGTGGCAGCTGCTGGCAGGCAGATTCAGAGATGAACAGGTCGCCTTTGTGGTTGACGGCAAACTGCTTGCACGCTTTGTCCCGGAACTTCCGGAAGATGAAAACGACGCCTGGGTCTTCCTCAGAGTGGGGATCGACCATTTTCATGCCAAAAACATTGTTAAATTTGCCAAAAAGAACTATGTGTTCTTCAATCCTGACTCCAGCAACTTTTTCACTAATTTCTGAGTTTCGCAATGGATAAAACCGTTTTCCAGACCGGCATCATAGATGTGGGTGCCCATGCCGTCAGACTTGAGATCTTTGAAGTTGAAAAAGATGGTTCATACAGACTCCTTGAAAGCCTTTCCCGCGCCACCCGGCTTGGGACTGATGTTTTCAGGACACACTTTGTTTCCCCCGAAACTTCAAGCGCTTTCTCTGCCGTAATGTGCGACTATGCCGCCAAACTCAAAGAATACGGCATTTCAAGAGTGCGCGCCTTTGCCACCAGTGCCATCCGTGAAGCAAGGAACAGAGAGCTTGTCATCGACAGGATCAAACAGGATTCAGGTATTGACCTTGAGATCCTTGAATCCTCCCGGGAAATGGAACTCATCGCTCTGGCGCTGCTCCGGCAGCTTCAGCTGGATCTCCCTGCGCCTGCTTCTCAAGTCCTTGCCATGGTCATCGGTTCAGGTTCTCTTCTGGTATTGCTGGTGAAAGAAAACGAACTCTGTTTTGCCGAAGAGATCCCTCTTGGGACCGACCGTCTTGCAGAACTTTTCGGTGCAGGTTTCATCACCCTTGAACAGTTTTCAGAAGAGCTCCGGGCGCTGGATATCCCCCAGCGCCTTGCGGAGTCCACAAACTTCAAGATCACCGATGAACTCCACTTTGTCACCATGGGCGCCGCCCCCCGGCTGCTGACCGGCGTCACTTCAGGCAAATTCAGCGCCGCGCCGGAAGATGCCGTCAATATGATGCGGAAGTTCCGCGAAACCCCTGTGGAAGAGCTGAGCAGCCGCCTCAATGTTTCCGCCGATGACAGTGCCGCCGCGGCAGGTGCGGCTGTGATGCTTGAATCCTTTCTGAAAACATTCAATGCCGTCAGGTTCTCCTGTTTTTCCATCTCCACCCGCGAGGCAGCGGTGGAGCTGATGATCCGTGAAGAGATCACCTGTGAAAAAGAACCTTTCCGCAAAGAGCTCCGCAGTGTCTGCTTTGCTCTGGGACACAAGTTCGGATTCGATGCCGGACACGCCCTGACCGTCAGCAGCACCGCCGCCATGCTGCTGGAAGAGCTGAAAAAATCTTTCAACTTCCCGGAGCGTTCAGAAATGCTCCTTGAAACGGCGGCTCTGCTCCACGATATCGGCAGATTCGTTGACACACGGGATCACAATCTGCATTCCGCCTACCTCATTTCCGCCACCCAGCTGCCGGGGTTGAAAAGCGAAGAGCATACCATCACTGCCATGATCGCAGGCGCCCACCGGGGCGATGTGGAGCGTGCCATGCTCAGATCCGGCAGCCGCTCCATGCTCCCCGAACACAGAGTTCTGGTGCTGAAACTTGCCGCCATACTCCGTGTTGCCGATGCCCTTGACTGCGCCAGAAAAGGCCGTTTCAGCAAGATGGTCATGCAGCGCCGGGGCGTGGTGCTGGAACTCCGGGGCAGCGGAAACGGATTCCATTCAGAAATCCGGGAACTGGAGCTGAAAGGGGAACTCTTTTCCCAGGTCTTCGGTATCAAAGTCCGCATCGTGGAAAGCTGAAGAGGACAAAAAATGAAACACTCCCCCCACGATGTCGCAGAGACCGGACTCTTTATCAACCGGGAACTTTCATGGCTCAGCTTCAATAACCGGGTGCTGGATCAGGCGGAGATCCCCGCCAATCCTCTTCTGGAACGGCTGAAGTTTGTCGCTATCACCGCCGGAAACCTGGATGAATTTTTCATGGTCCGTATCGCCGGACTGCGGAAGATGTTCCGGAACGGCGAACCCTGGTGCGACCCCGCAGGTCTCAACCCTTCAGCTCAGCTCCAGCAGACAAGGGAGAAAATAGATCAGCTGCTCCAAAGGCAGTATGAACTGCTTTTCGGGAAGATTTTACCGGAACTTGAACGTTCAGATGTTTACCTTGTCCACCCTCAGGAGCTGACCGATGCCGAAAAACTCCTTGCCTCAGACATTTTCCGTTCTGATGTCATGCCCGTTCTGACCCCTTTTGCCGTGGACCCCGCCCATCCCTTTCCCCAGCTCAACTCAGGCGCCATAGAGATCGCACTGCGTCTGCTTCCGGCAAATTCCGGCAAGGATACCTTCGCCTTTGTAGAAGTTCCGGCTCTTCTGGAGCGCTTTGTGGAGCTGCCCTCGGCAAACGGCTTGAAACGCTTCATGCTCCTTGAAGAGCTTATTATTGACAATCTGCAATGTCTCTTTGCAGGTTCTGAGATCGTGGAGTGTTTCCCCTTCCGCATCACCCGGGATATGGATTTTTCAGTGGAAGATGAAAACGCCGCCGATCTGCTGGAATATATCGGTCAGAAACTTCAGCAGCGCCGCCGCAGAGAACCTGTGCGGCTGGAACTGCCCCCCGGCGCCTCAGGCCCGCTTGCAGAGTGGATCCGCTCCGCCTTTGCTCTTGAGACTCTTTTTGAGTACCCCATCCGTGGCGCGCTCCACCTGAAGCAGTTTGCAGAACTCGCCGCCAAGGTGCCCCATGCCCATCTGGCTGAAACGCCCCACCTGCCTGTCATGCCTCCTGAGTTTATGGATAACGTTTCTGTCTTTGAATCCCTCAGGCGTTATGAAAATATCCTTGTGGCGCCCCCCTATCACGATTTTGCCCCGGTGGTCAGGATGCTGGAAGAGGCCGCCAATGATCCCAATGTCCTTGCCATCAAGCAGACTCTTTACCGGGTCAGCGGCAACTCCCCGGTGGTCCGGGCGCTCCAGCGTGCCGCCAGAAACGGCAAGCAGGTCACGGTGGTGCTTGAACTCAAGGCCCGTTTTGATGAAGAAAACAATATCGCCTGGGCGCAGGCGCTGGATGAATGCGGCGCCCATGTGGTCTACGGCATCGCCGGATTGAAGATCCATGCCAAAGCACTCCTGATCGTCAGGCGCGAAGAGGGGTTCCTGCGGCGCTACTGCCATCTGGGAACAGGGAACTACAACGACCGTACCGCCCTGACCTATACAGACATCGGCATGATGAGCTCCGCCCCGGAACTTTGTTCCGACATTGCCAATATGTTCAATATCCTCACCGGCTGCTCCGCCCCTGAAAACTGTTACCGCAAAATTCTTCTTGCCCCCTTCACCCTGCGCGCGGCTCTGGAACGGCTCATTGAGCGGGAAATCGAACATGTCCGGGCAGGCGGCAAAGGAGAGATCATCGCCAAGATGAACAGCTTTTCAGATGAAAAGATGGTCCGTCTCATCCACCGTGCCGCCGATGCAGGCGTAGAGATCACGCTCATCGTCAGAGGAATCTGCTGTCTCTGCCCCCGGGAGAGCCAGAGCAAAAATCTGAAGATCATCAGCATCGTGGACCGCTTTCTGGAACACAGCCGGATCTTCTATTTCCGCAATCAGGGGAGTCCTGAATACTACCTTTCAAGCGCCGACTGGATGACAAGAAACCTTGACCGCCGCATCGAACTTATGTTCCCTGTGGAAGAGGAGGAGCTGACGGAACAGCTCCGCAGCATTCTGACGCTCCACATCAGCGACTGCGACAAGGGCAGAAGACTTCTTTCTTCAGGGGAGTACACCCCTTTCGTTCCCCTTGAAGATTATACCGCCGCCCGGAGCCAGCAGGCCATTGCCGACTGGTTCCGCAGCCGGACTGCCGCCGCTCTTGACGGCTCCGCCGGAACTCCGCTCAAGATCAGAAAATTTCAAGGAGAAAAAAAACATCATGGCTGACAATAAAAAAAATACTCCCGTTGAATACTATCCCAGCGCCCTGACCATCGCCGGCAGCGACTCAGGCGGCGGCGCAGGGATCGAAGCGGATCTGCGGACTTTCAACGCCCTGGGCGTCTACGGATGCGCCGCCATCACCGCCGTCACCGCCCAGAATCCGGAAACAGTCACCCGTATTGACCTGATCCCCGGCGCTGGTGTCGCCGCCCAGATTGATGCTGTGGCATCCAAAATCGCGATCCGCTGTGCCAAAAGCGGTATGCTGGGCTCTGCCGAAAACGTTTCAGCTGTGGCTGATGCAGTCAAAAGACACGATCTCAAACTCATCTGCGACCCGGTAATGGTTTCCACTTCGGGGAAAAAACTCTGTGCCGATGACGCTGTGGATGTGATCAAAAAAGAGCTGCTCCCCCGGGCGCTCTGGGTCACTCCCAATATCCCTGAGTGTGAATTTCTGCTGGGCAGAAAGATCACCTCTGAAGCTGAGGCCGCCGATGCCGCCAGAGCTTTTGCCGATACCTTTGCGGTCAATGTGCTTCTCAAAGGGGGACACTTTCTTAAAAGCAGCCGGGCAGTGGACTATGTCTGCTACCGGGGCGAACTTTATACTTTAAGCTCCCCCAAAGTCAAACTCCCTCCCTGCGCCGGTCACGGTACGGGGTGTACCCTTTCCGCCGCCATGGCGGCGCTGACGGCGCTGAACTTTTCGTGGAGCGATATGCTTCAGGATGCCAAAGCCTTCACTTTCGGATCTCTCAGAGAAAATGTGGAGATCGGTGAAAACATTTCCGCCATGTATCCCCCCGTTGAAGATGCCCTTGAGCTCATTGAAATGGAGCGCTGCGGCGGAAAACGGAGCAAAGGCGCTTCAAGATGAAATACCTGAAGTTCTTCCAGACCCTTTTGCTGCTGCTGGCATGTGTGACCCTTTCAGGCGCCAAAGCCACTGTCATTCTCAAAGGCAAAGTCTACCGTCACGCAGGATCTGTGTCGCGGGAGCTGAAATGCGGCTATTATGTTTCCGGTAAGAACTACTACATCGCCCGGGGCAGAGAGAACTTCTCTTTCCGCCCGGAGCGGGCTGATTTCCGTGTTTCCAACATCTCCGTGGCAGGGAGTTTCCCCGCCCGGCAGATCGGCGGACACCTTTACTTGAGCGCCATTGATGTGAACACCCTCCTGCGGCCTCTTTTCATGCCCCGCCAGAGCATCCGCCGCCACGCCGTCAGACGCATCATCATCGACCCCGGCCACGGCGGATTTGACCGGGGCGCCGCAGGTAAAAGCATCATTGAAAAAAAACTTGTACTTCAAATCGCCAAACGGACTGCCGACATCCTCAAACGGTGCGGATATACCTGTATCCTCACCCGGCGGGGAGATTACCTTGTTCCTCTCAACCAGCGCCCCCTCTTTGCCAACCGCAGCAAAGGGGATCTCTTTATCTCTCTGCACTGCAACGCCAGCAAAGACACCCGCGCCGCAGGGATCGAGACCTATTGTCTGACTCCGGCGGGGGCATCATCCACCAACCACCAGAAGGTCTCCGGAACCGCTTTCCCCGGCAATGCTTTCAACGCCAACAACTTTCTTCTTGCCTATGAGATCCAGCGCTCCATGCTGCTGCGGACAAAAGGACAGGACCGGGGAGTCCGCAGAAGCAGATTCGCCGTCCTGCGAAACCTTGCCATGCCGGGAGTGCTGCTGGAAATGGGATTCATTACCAACGCCGCCGAAGAAAGAAAACTTGCAACCCCTGCCTATCAGGAGCAGATCGCCCGCGCCATTGCTGTGGGCATCATCTCTTACCACCGCAGAATCTACAGCTGCCGCTGAAAGAAATATTGTTTTTTGACAGGATATTTTCTTGAAAAAATCTCTTTGAGTGCTATATTTATCCCATAAGATGTATACAAGAGGATACAAGCACCGTGAAACAAGGGAACAACCTCACCTACAACAAGTACAGTCAGGTGGAGCATGACCTGCGCCGCCGGATCCTTGCCGGGGAATTTTCTCCTGAGCACCCCCTGCCGGGGGAGGAACAGCTCCGGGAGTTCTACGGCGTCTGCCGGAAAACTGTACGCAAGGCACTGGAAAATCTGCGTTCCCAGAATTACATCCTGAAAAAGCAGGGCCGGGGCAGCTTTGTGATCCCCGACACGGAACGGTGCCTGATGCCCCGCGTTACGGGGAAGATCCGTCTGATGCTCCCCTCAGGAGCCGTTTCCAGCAGTTTTGAAGCTGAAATCGCCGCAGGCGTCCAGAAACTTGCCCTGACCAGAGCCATTGAAGTCTCTTTCGGTTCCCACCGGTCTAGCGCCGCCTCTCTCATCGACCTCTACCGCAACTTTGCCGTGGATGCTTTCATCTGGTGCGCCTGTTCCGAACCTCTGCCCCCCGCCATCAGCGAACTTGCAAAAATGCGGATCCCCCAGATCGTCATTGATGAAAAGGTTCCCGGAGCCGGGTGTGTCATCTATGACAGCACCCCTGCCTGGGAGTCCCTGCTCCACATGCTCCGCGCTCAGGGGCATTGCCATCTGGGATTTGTTGAACGCTTTGAATCTCTCAAATGGGTGCGCGAGCGCCAGGAGTCTTTGCGGCGCACCGCCTCTGCCGCAGGCATGACGGTGCAGATCTTTGCCGGGGACTTTTCAGAAAGTTCCGCAGTCAAAAAACTCCTTGAGAGAAATCCCGCCATTACAGCCTATGTCTGCATCGCCCCCTGGAAAAACGCCTTTCTGAGCGCCGTCCGGGAAGTGGGAATAAGTATTCCGGAAAACCTTTCTTATGCGGAGTTCACCCCTGAAAAGGTGATCCCCGACATGCCGGTCACAGCCATCCACATTCCCACAGGTGAAATGGGGTGGCAGGCGGCGCATCTGGCGGCGCTCCACGATTTTTCCGCCGATCCGGAGCCTGAAAGCGCCATCGGATGTTTCACCGTTGCAGGTCTGACCACCGGAAAAGCTCCTGAAAAAAACTTTTTTTCAACTTTAACATATTAAGGAAAACAAAAAATGAATTTTCTTTCCCCCATCCACGAAGAGGCATGGAATTGCGCTCTTGAGATCCTGAAACCCACTCAGGCACAGCTGGAACACGGTCTTGAGATCCACAATGAATTTTTCACCATGGATCACTTCGGCTTTCTCCCCACTTCCGCCAGGACCCGCCGCTTCGGCGAACTTTTCAGCGCCCTGAGAGATAAAAACGTCGGTCAGAGAGAGCTGATGAAAAGAACTGAGTTCATCATGTATGATGAAACCTGTTACGATCCTGAATGCGCCGAAATGTTCCGCAAAACCATGAAGGCTTCAGGCCTCAACGCCATGGTCGCCACCGTCGCCGAAGGAAAATCCCACATGGAGGACTTCAAACGCATGGCGGCACATACTCAGGTTTTGAGAAAATTCCGCGACATCATCGCCAAAGCTGACAACGCCGACGATATCGCCAAAATCAACGCCGAAGGCAAAATGGCTATCATCTGGAGCGTCAACGGTCCCCCCATGGCAGGGGAACTTCAGGATATGGAACAGGAACTTGACCTTATTGATGACTGGCGGCGCATGGGTGTCCGCCTGATGCACCTGACCTACAACCGCCGGAACTTTGTAGGCGACGGATGCGCCGAAGAGGCCAACGGCGGCTTGAGCGCTCTGGGCAAAGATCTGGTCAAACGCCTCAACAAGTGCGGCATCATCGTTGACGTGCCCCACACCGGTTTGCGCAGCTCTTATGAAGCGGCAAAAGTTTCAGAAAAACCCATCATGGCATCCCATACCGGTGCCCGGGCGCTGCATAACTTCATCCGCTGCAAAGATGATGAAACTCTGAAAGCCATCGCCGACGGCGGCGGTATGGTGGGCGTCTTTGCCTATCCCGGAATGCTGGGACTTTCCAACGACATCAACGCCCTGATGGACCATGTGGAATACATCGCCAAACTGGTGGGTGTGGACCATGTGGGTCTTTGCACCGACAACCGCTACAACCACGACTGGAACACTCCCGCAGAAATGCTCCGCGGCTACACCAACGCCGAATTCAACGGCAACCGCTGGTGGGGCAACTGGGCAAACTACCCCTACACCAACAACTCCGGCAAGACCCTTGCCAACGGCAGTCTGGCATGGCTCAACTGGCCCCTCTTCACAGTGGCTCTGGTCACAAGAGGCTTCAAAGATGAAGAGATCGCCAAGATCATGGGGCAGAACTTCCTCCGGGTCTTCAAAGCCAATCAGATTTGAGCTGAAATAAAAATACAGGGGGCAGAGTATGAATAAAAAGAAATTCTTACAACTTCTTCTGGCAGGAGGAATCATTTTTTCCTCACCCGCACTCTGGAGCCGTGAAACCCAGAGCAAAGTGCTTCTGCCCCCTGAAACCGGATACAAAAATTTGCGGACAGCTCTTTCCTTTGCCCGCTCCTTTTACAAAAAAGGGGAGTATGAAAAGGGATTTGAGCTTTTCCGGAAATGCGCCGAAGTCAAACATCTGACCGATCTTCACCGGGCGGAGTGTCTCTGGTACGCAGGACTTTGCGCCGAAAAAGCCAACGACTTTGAAAGGGCAAAGGAGTATTATCAGAAAACACTTCAATACAAGGGCGGAAAATTCTCTTCCAACGCCGTCAAAAGTCTGAAAAATCTGGCACGCTCCAAAAATATTTTCCCCGACAGCAGCTTTGAAAAGGGGATCCCCGGGCCGTGGAACAGAATGATCGATCAGAATTACATGGCGGATCTTTCATGGGTCCGTGACGGTTCAACGGCGTTTCACGGGAAATACGCCTTGCGCTCAACAGGGAGTTCCCCGCTTGAGCTTTCCACCGAGGGGTTCTGTAGCCCGGGAACTTTTTCGGTCTATATGAAAAGCGCAGCTCCCGGCGCCAAAGTCAGAGTTGAATTTTTCTCTTACAACCGCTTTTCCCCCCTGCGCCTTGCCGGGAAAGAGTTCACTCTTTCAGAAAAATGGCAGCGTCTGCGCCTTGCTCTCCCTAAAAAGTACCTGAAATTTGACACAGGGACCGCCCCTTTGTTCTGCCGCATCACCCCCCTTTCCAAAGGAACACTGTGGGCGGATTGCGTACAGATCGAAGAAGGGGGACTTTCCCCCTGGCGTGAATATGCCCCCAAAACCTATTCCCTTGCCGAGGGGGCGAAACGCCTTGCGCCTGACACCTCTTCCGTCACCGTCGGCGGGAAAAACAAGGTCTTTCCGGGGAAGGTCCTTGACGGCAACTGGGAGTTTCTGGTAAGTTACCCGGTGAAAGGCTCCCAAGTCCCTGTTGAGATGGCGCTGCCGCTCCCTCAGGGAAAATATTTCAGCACAAATGAAATGCACGTTGCCGACAGCCGGGGGAAAGTTTATCCTCTTCAGAGCCGTGTACTGAGCCGCTGGCCCGGGGATGGCAGCTGCCGCTCAGTGCTTTTCTCCTTTGAGGCGGATCTTCAGAAAGGGGAGAACCGTTTTGTTGTGAAAAAAGGCGACGGAGTGAAAGTACACATTCCAGTCGGAAGACCGCTGACATTCACCGTGAGTGCCGCAGACAGTTCCGGCGCGGAATATGTTTCAGAAAAGGTCGTTCCCGTTGTTGAATACTCCGGAAAACTTTACACCTGTTATCTTTTCAGAGGGGAACTTGTCAGGGGGAGCCGTTTCTTTGCCCCTTACGAAGTCCGGCAGAAGGTGTGGCATCTTTCAGGAAGAGTTGAAATCAGCGCCCTGATACGCAACCCGGATTCCTCCATGATGGTGCTCAAAAACGCCGCCTTGCACATCGAAACTGGAAAAGCCGGTGCAAAAGCCCTTTACAAACAGTATTTTGACCGCAAACTTGAAAAATTCACCCACGCTCCTGACGGAAAATGCGGATTTGTCCGGAGTGCCGGAGGAACGCTCCTCATGCGTGAAGCCTCTCTGCGTCACCCCGTCAAACTTGAAGTTGATGAAAAAGGCAGATTCACCGCCCATCTGTGGAGCGATGATCTGAGATCCCTGATACTCAGCCGCAGAACCGTTCTTCACCGGGAGTTTGTTTTTACCGCCGCCAACGGGAAAGATGTTCCCGATTCACTGGGATACAAAAGTGTGGGCATGGCAAAGCCTGAATACTTTGCAAAGAGCCGTTTCTTTATTCTGCCCACCGGATTCCTGCGCGACGATCAGCCGCACTTCAAGAAGTCCATGGGGGATTACGGATTCTTCTTCTCAGGTGAAGCGAAGCGGGTCTTCAACTACACGGGGCGTTTCCTCCACGGCGTGTTCAATTACGGCGATGTTTACGGCGACGGCGGCTGGGGCAATCTTGAGTCCTATCTGGACTTTGCCGAAATGATCTATGCCGTCAGCATGAACGAACTTGAGCCTTTCAAGTGGGCGCTGAACCGCGCCAGACATTACAGAGATGTGGATATAGCAGGGGGTGTTGCCTGTTATCACTCCTCCAACCATTCAGGGGGCGTGGGCTACGATTTCTCCCACTCCTGGCCCCAGGGCGTCCTCTATCACTATCTGCTCACCGGGGATTTCAGGAGTCTGGATGTCATCAAAGAGGTCATCGCCAACTACATGAACCGTCCCATAAACGACCAATATATCCAGGGATCCCGTTCACTGGGGCGCTATCTGCTGGGACTTGCGGACTTTTACGGCTTCACCGGCGATGAAAAAATCGCCCGCCGCTTTATGGAACAGATAAAGTACACCGAAAAAAATGAACTCAAACCCGGCAGGAAAGATCAGACTCTTTTCCGCTGGCACGGCAGACTTGATCCTTTTCATGTCTGGTACGGCTGCACCGCCATGATGGAAATGTATCTGCTCACCGGGAACAAGGAGATATTGCCCTCATTTCATCGTGAGATCAGCAACTCCCTCAATCTGGATTTTTACCGTAACGACCTGAATGAACTTTATCCCGGAGCCCCTCTGAATGAAACACTCCCCATCCATGCCGGACTCCTGAGCTGCCACCGGGGCGCCCTCTTTTACCCCTTGATGAAGTTTTACAGCGAACTTACCAAAGAGAAAAAATATCTGCGCCTGGCACAGCGTGCCGCCTACGCCGCCTTTCTGCCGGGGATCCCCAAAGCGTGGCCCATGGACGCCATGCGCCTTGCGGTCCTTGACAACACCTCTGAAAAAGAGCTGCTGAAAGAGGTTTTCGCCTTGCAGCGCAAAGCGGCTCCCCGGCAGATCCTCAACGGTGACTTCAGCATGACGCCCGACTGGTTCACCCACTGGCATCTGCCCGCTGGCAGACAGATGAGTTACGATGACGCTGTAAAATCATGGCCCCTGCGCGAAAAAAAGGAGTTCCCGCTCCTTATAAACGAATACCGGCAGCGGGAGGAACTGGTCAGCCCCTGGCGGGGATACTCCCGGAATTTCGGCTGGATGGATCATAAAGAGTTCGGCGAAAAAGCCCCCTCCCTGCGGGTGACGCTGAGTTCTAAGTGGGCCATGGGCAAAAGCACCTCTCTTGCCTGTGCGCCGCTTTTCATAGAAAAAGGGCGTTACTCTTTTTCTGGCCGCTTCAAATTTGAAGAGGGCATCGACAAAAGCACTTCTGTATTCATCCACATGATCCCGGAGGGCGAAAAGCGCGCCCGTGTTCTTTTCCCTCTGGGAACAACAGGCTCTTTCAAGGTGGAAACATATCACTCACAAAACTTTATGACCGGACTCAAAGGTCAAATCAAACCGTGGCGCAAGTCGGGATGGCAGGAGTTTGAATTTGTCTTCACGGTCAACAAACCCTGTATTTTTGCGCCCCAATTCAACTTCAAACTGAAAAACAGATCCGCACAGGCACACGCCCATGTGGATGACTTCAAACTGGAAAGGAAAGATAAATGACCACACAACTTCCCCCGCCCCTGCGTCTGGGACTGGTCGGACTCCGCTTCGGAGCAGGCCTTGCTCAGCGTCAGATCTTCAACGATCCTGAAAATCAGAAATATGTCCGCGTCGTCAAAGTCTGCGACAGGATCCCTGAAAAAGCAGACGCTTTCGCCGAAAAAAACGGCATCCCCGCCTGCTATGACATGGAAGAACTTCTTCAGGATCCCGAAATCGACGCCATCATGCTCATGGTCCCCCCTGCGGGGAGAGCGGCGCTGGTCAGAAGATGTATCGATGCCGGGAAACATGTCCTCACCACCAAGCCCTTTGAACTGGATCCTGAAGCGGCTCTTGAAGTGCTGAAGTATGCCCGTGAAAAAAATGTCATCGTCCATCTGAACTCCCCCGCCCCCATGCCCTCCTGCGATCTGAAACAGATCAGAGAGTGGCAGGCAAAGTATGATCTGGGCCGCCCCGTCGCCGCCCATTGGGAAAGCTACGCCAAATACAACGAAAAAGCCGACGGCAGCTGGTTTGATTCCTATGACAGCTGTCCTGCCGCCCCCATCTTCCGTCTGGGGATCTACGGCATCAACGAACTGATCGCCATTATGGGCAAGGTGGAAAATGTGGAAGTTGTCACCGGACGCATCGCCACCGGACGCCCCACTCCTGACAACGCCCAGCTGCTCATGCGCTTTGAATCAGGCGCCATCGGCAGTATCTATTCTTCCCTGTGCGTGGGGGACGGCGTCTATTATCCGGCGGGAATGACGCTCCACTTCCAGAATGGAACCATCTTCAAGCGTCAGGTCCGCACCTATGCCGACAGTGATTTCACCCGCGTGGAACTGAGTTTGCGCGTGGTGGTCAACGGCGAAGTCATTGAAGAAAGCGCCACCTTCCCTGCCACATTCCGCAGCGGCGCCTATCAGTACGCCAACTTCGCCGCAAGCTGCCGTCAGGGATATCAGGAGGATGAAACCGCTCCTGAAACCATTGCCGAAGGTATCAGAGTTATTGCAGAAATGAAAAAGAAGGAAAAACCCTTATGAACGCCGAAAGTGTAAAACGCCTTGCCCGCGAAATGGGCGCCGATCTGGTGGGCATCGCCCCCATTGAGAGATTTGAAAATGTTCCCATGAATGAAAACCCCGCTCAGATCAAGCCGGATGCCAAATCCGTCATCATCCTTGCCTTCCGCATTCTGCGGGGCGCTCTGCGGGGCATTGAAAACGGCAGCAACTGGGGCAGTTACACGGCAAGTGATCCCTCCGGCATGTGCACCTATATGCAGGAGGTCACCTACCACTTTGCCAGAGAACTTGAAGACAACGGCTTTGAAGCCGTTCCCCTGATCCGTCACTCCTACGATCTGCGGGACAAAGGCGTTCCCGTTTCCCCTGACCGGGCGGCGCCTGACGTCATCATCGACATGGAATATGCCGCGTACCTTGCGGGACTGGGCGAAATGGGTATGGGCAAACTTTTCCTCACGCCCCAGTTCGGGCCCCGTCAGGTCTTCACGGCAGTCCTCACCGACCTTGAACTTGAGCCTGATCCTGTCTTTGAAGGCACTCTCTGCGATAAATGCGGCAAGTGCGCCGAAGCGTGTCCCGCAAAAGCCCTCGACACCTGCCGCACCTGCGGAACGCTCCCCCACTGGCCCTTGCGGACCGAAAGCTGCAAGATCTGCCCCACCGGGACCTCCCCCCGCCCCTACTCTCTGGGCCTTGAACCCAACCGTATCGGCGCCGCCTGCGGAAGAGCCTGTGTCAAACACTTTGAGGAACGCAGAAAATGACCAGTGAAGAACTGAAAAAGTTTGCCAAAGAGGTGGTGGGTGTGGACGCTATCGGCATCGCCCCCATTGAAAGATTTGAAACGGCGCCTGAATATATGCACCCCCGGCAGATCTTCCCCGGAGTGAAATCGGTCATCGTCTTCACCCGCCGCATCCTGCGGGGCTGCTACCGGGGCATTGAACGGGGGACCCACTGGCCCAGCTATCAGGTCTTTGCCTATGCCGGATTGACCAAACTTGTCCATCAGGCCAATTACCGTATCGGCAGATTTATTGAGGATCACGGCTTTGAAGCGGTTCCCGCGCCGCCTGCGGCGACTCTGAAAGAAGCCGGCCCCAGAGGACCTGTCCCCGAGGGGGGTAAATACCCCCGGAACATCAATATCAGCGCCCGTATCGCCGCTGTCATGGCGGGTCTGGGTGAAATGGGGTGGAGCAAAGTGCTCCTCACCGATGACTTCGGTCCCCGTCAGCGTCTGGGTATAATCCTGACCGATGCCGAGCTTGAACCTGATCCCGTCAGGATCGGTCATATCTGCGACGGATGCAAACTCTGCGTCAGAGATTGTCCCGGCAACGCCATTGACAAAGAAAAAAGCATTGAGATCAAAGCCGGAGGAAAAACATGGCGCTGCAACGACCTTAATATTGGACGCTGCAAGCTGACCCACTTCGGACTCAACCGCCGCACCTCCCCCCACTTTGTCAAGACCTTCCCCGGTATCGTGCTGCCCATGATGGAACAGGGAAACACCTGGGTGGAGGGGTGGAACTTCGGACACGCCCTCTTTGATGCGCTGCCCACCTATAAGGCATTTTCCGCCTACCCCATCGCCATCTGCGGCGCCCGGGGATGTATCATTTCATGTATGAACCATCTGGAAAAACGCAAGCGGATCAAAAATCTTTTCAAACGGAATTTCACCGATGAAAAACCGTGGATGCTTGAGGAAAAACCGCAGAAATTCCATGAAGATCATCACGGCTTTGTCTACGATCCCGAAGACAAAGAGGGATTCGGCGGCAACGTTCAATCCGACTGGTATTAAGAGAAAGAAACTTATAAATGTTCAAGATCGCAATCATCGGCGCCGGAAGCATCGGATTTTCTCTGAACTTTTTCAAAGATTATCTTCTTGACGGCGATTTGAGAGAACGCAGCGAGATCGCATTGATGGATATTTCAGAAGAAAGGCTCAACCATGCCGTCACATTGCTGAAGATCCTTATGCGGGAACTGAAAGTGAACGCCAATATTTCCGCCACACTCAACCTTGAAGAGGCTCTGACAGACGCCAGATATATCGTCACCGTCATCCGCGCCGGCAGTGTCCGGATGCAGGATCTGGAGTATGAGATCCCTTGTGAATACGGTGTCAAACAGGTGGTGGGCGACTCACTGGGTCCCGGAGGGATCTTCCGGGGACTGCGGGTGCTGAAAGAGCTTTTCAAGGTGGCTGAATGCGCCGAAAGAGCCGCCGCTCCCGGCGCCATCTGGCTCAACTATGTCAACCCCATGTCCATCAACACCATCGCCTTGAACCGTTTCTGCAAAAAAGTCCGGGTCTACGGACTCTGTCACGGCGTCCAGGCCACAGCCCGGGGAATGGCCTCCTATGTGGGAAAAAGCGTTGATGAGATCGTCTACCGCTGTGTGGGCATCAACCATCAGGCCTTTTTCCTCAAGTTCACCGACCTTGAGGGGAACGACCTTTTCCCTGAACTGCGCCGGGTGATGAACGATAAGTCAGGCATTCCCTACCGCAAGGAAAAGGTGCGTTTTGAACTTATGCGCCACTTCGGCTATTTCCCCACTGAATCCAGCGGCCATGCCAGTGAATACATTCCCTATTTCCGCAAGCGCGAGAGCCTTATTGAGGAGTACTGCCACTCCGAGATCCCCGTGTGGGTGGGGGAGGACGGCGTGGATTACGGCCCCATGACGGCGGGGGAAAGCGGCGCCGCCATCAGGATCAATGTCCAGCGTCTGGCCAACTGGCCCCCCTATCTGCAGGCGCTCCTTGACGGCACGAAAAAGCTGAACACAGCCCCCAGTCAGGAGTACGCCATGCGGATCATCTCTGCCATTGAGAACAACCGGAACTTCAACGCCAACGTCAACGTCATGAATCAGGGCCTTATCCCCACTCTGCCTCCGGGCGCCTCGGTGGAAGTCCCCTGTCTGGTCAACGGTTCAGGGATCCAGCCCACGAACTGCCCGGATTATCCGGAGCAGTGCGCCGCCTTGAACCGCAATATGATCAACGTTCAGCTTCTGACAGCGGAAGGAGCTCTTGAATGTGACCGCGAAAAGATCCATTACGCCGTGGCGGTGGATCCTCTCACAGCGGCGGTCTGTTCTCTGCAAGAGATCCGCGAGATGACCGACAGGCTCTTTGAAGCACTCAAAGAGGAGCTTGATCCAGGATTTTTCTGAAAAAAAACGCTTTTTTTCAAAAAATTTTCAAATTCTCACTTGACAAAACACAAAACAGGGGGTATATTAGGTACATCATCAGATGCGAGTGTAGCTCAGCTGGTAGAGCATCACGTTGCCAACGTGATTGTCGCCGGTTCGATTCCGGTCACTCGCTCCATTTTTGATGAACCTTCAGGTGCGAGTGTAGCTCAGCTGGTAGAGCATCACGTTGCCAACGTGATTGTCGCCGGTTCGATTCCGGTCACTCGCTCCATTTTTTTTGCCTTTATATTTGATTCCCCGGGTACGTCGTTGATCTTCAGAATCAGAACGGAATAGCCCCACCTCCAAAGAGCAGTAACGGAAAAAAAGCTCTTTTTTTCAAAAAAAGTGAAAGTTTTTAAAAAAAGCTCTTGCATTTTTCGCCTTTGCAACTTATATTTCATATTGGATATTTGTTATTGATTAAAACCAGCATTGTGTTGATTTACATACACAATGCCGAAACACCAGAGGATTTTTTATGAAAGTTACAAAGATGTTGTTGGCGGCACTTATGGTCATGGGTGTCTTTGCGGTCACTTCACTTGATGCTCAGCAGCTGACTGCTGCCCCCGAAGCTGAAAAGGGTGCCATGATCCTGAAGCCTCTTGAGAAACTCGGACGCGGAATTTCCAACGTTGCTTTCGGCGTTTTTGAAGTTCCGATCCAGATGAACTATGTGAAAAACCGCGCAGGCGGTATTGCCGGTCTCACCTATGGTACGCTCCGCGGTCTTGCTTTCTTTGTCGCCCGCGTCGGCGTTGGCGTCCTTGAGATCGTTACTTTCCCCGTTCCCCTGCCCGACTGCCCCGAAACACCTGAGGGCTTCGGACCCGGTTACGGTCCCATCATGTATCCTGCATGGGTCATTGATGTGGAAAATGACTGGTGGAGTTTCGTTTACGACCGTGATTCCATCCCTGCCCCCACCTATTGATAATCAATTGCAGTTCTGCTGAAAGAAATATAAAGTATTATGAGTTTTTCCTGCGGTTTCGTGGGTTTGCCCAATGTGGGCAAATCCACGCTTTTTAATGCCTTGTGCCGGGGCGGCGCTGAAGCTGCCAATTTCCCTTTCTGCACCATTGAACCCAACACCGGTATCGTTCCCGTTCCGGATGAGAGACTTGAAGTGCTGGCGAAGATGGAAAACTCCGGCCGTATCGTGCCCTCCAGTCTGAAGTTCATTGACATTGCAGGTCTTGTCCGGGGCGCCAGCGCCGGTCAGGGACTGGGCAATCAGTTTCTGGGACATATCCGTACTGTGGACGCCATTGCCCATGTGGTGCGTCTTTTCAAAGACTCCGACGTTGTCCATGTGGCAGGTGAATGCGACCCCGTGGCAGACCTTGAGACGATCCTCACCGAGCTGATGCTCGCCGACCTTGAAGTCCTTGAAAAACGGCGCGACCGGGCTTTCAAGACTGCCCGCTCCGGCGATGCCGACGCCAAGTTTGAACTGGAACTGATCAAGAGTTTCATTGATCAGCTCAACGCCGGTCAGCGGCCCGATTACGACAAAGAATCCCCCAAGGCCGTTGAAGTGGTCGAATCTCTGGGACTGCTTTGCACAAAGCCCTCTTTTGTCTGCGCCAACGTGGGCGACGATCAGCTGGGCGACGCCTTTGCTGCCGATCCCGACGCCAAACGCCTCATTGAGTGCGCCGCGTCACACGGCATGGAGGTGATCCCCGTCTGCGCCAAGATCGAGGATGAACTTTCAGGACTTTCCGCCGAAGAGGCCGCCGAGTTCCTCGCCGAAATGGGGATCTCTGAATCCGGTCTTTCTCAGGTCATCAAAACCGGCTACCGCCTTTTGAACTACATCACCTTCTTTACCGCAGGTCCCATGGAGTCCCGCGCCTGGACCGTGGTCAAAGGCGCCGCCGCTCCTCAGGCGGCAGGCAAAATCCATACCGACATGTGCCGCGGCTTCATCAGAATGGAAACTGTTTCATACGAAGATATGGTAGAGTGCGGTTCATGGAACAAAGCACAGCTCGCCGGAAAATTGAGAATTGAAGGAAAAAATTATATCGTTCAGGACGGCGATGTGATACATGTGCGTTTTTCAGTTTGACAAATCGCAGAAAGTGCGCTATATTATAGAGATAGTCACAATATAATACAGTGCAATTGAACGAGGAGAAGAAAACTGATGGCGAAGAAAAAGACTCCCCTGAATTACACGGGGAAAGACCTGGAGCATTACAATGCTCTTGTGGAGGCCTGGAATCAGGTCAGCAGCAGCATCAAGCTCCGTGCAGGAGAAGTCCTTGACCGCAGCGGCGCCGACAAGCGCGGCGTCACCACCCACATGGCAGATGTGTCAAGCGACACGGCAAGCCACGAGATCGGCCTGCGTCAGCTTTCCGAAGACGGGGATGTGCTGGATCTTATTGAAGACGCCTTTGAAAGACTTGCCCGGGGCGACTACGGCAAGTGTCAGGATTGCGGTGAAATGATTTCCGAAGCCCGTCTCAAAGTCCGTCCCTATGCGGTCTTCTGCATCAAATGCAAGACCAAACGCGAAGAAATGGAACGCTGAAAAAAGTGTCCTCTTTTGTTACACCCCATTCAAAATCAGAAAAGCGCCTTTTGATCTGGTGCGCTTTTCTGGTCTTTTTTTCTGTGGTGCTGGATCAGGGCAGCAAGCTGCTGATCCAGAGTGCCATGCCGTTGCATTCAACCATTGAAGTCATTCCCGGGTGGTTCAACATCACCTATGTCCGCAACCTGGGCGCCGCATGGAGTATGCTTTCGGGGTACTCCTGGCTGCTGCTTGCTTTCGGCGTTGCGGCGGGTATCTGCATTCTCATCTTCTTCCGCCGCTGGAGCGAAGGATTTCCTGAACGCTACTGCGCCCTTGCTCTTATTGAGGGGGGCATCATCGGCAACAGCATTGACCGTCTCTGGCACGGTTCAGTTATTGACTTCATTCATGTCCACTACTTTGACGTCTACCATTATCCGGTCTTCAATATCGCCGACTGCGCCATTTGCATCGGTGTGACACTTTTCATTATCTCAAATCTCTTCCGCAAGCAAAAGATCAACGCTGCGGAGTCCGCCGGAAAATGAAGATCATTTCAGTTGATACCATGCGGCGCCTTGAATCTGCCGCCGTGGCGTCAGGGATCTCAGAATACCGCCTCATGCGCCGGGCGGGAACAGGAGCGGCACGCTTTATTGAAACATATTGCCGTTCAAAGTTCCGCCGTGTTGTCTTTTTCTGCGGCGGCGGAAACAATGCCGGTGACGCGCTGGTCTGTGCCGGAGCGCTTCAACTCCCCCATGTCATCGTTCCCTGCCGGGATCTTCACGCCCTGAAAGGCGCTGCGGCAGAAGCATTCAAAGAGTTCGGCGGCAAACTGAACATCATCCCTCTTGAAGAGTTTGACTTTCTTCCCGGAGATCTCATCGTTGACGCCTTGCTGGGCATCGGTTTCACAGGCAGTGAGATCCGCCCCTCTCTTGCAGGAGCTTTGGAAAAAATTTCCGCCTCCGGGAAAAGTATTCTTGCCTTTGATCTGCCAAGCGGCCTCAATGGTGACAGCGGCATCGCCGCCAAAGGCTCTCTTCAGGCTGAACTGACCCTTACTTTCGGACTCCCCAAAGCCGGACTCTTTCTCAATGACGGTCCCCGTATGTGCGGGAAGATCGCCGTTGTTCCCATCGGCGTGGAGGAACTCCCCTCATCAGAGGCTCTGTCTTACACCTTTTTCGCAGCCCCGGATGCAGAGAAACTCCTGCCCCGTCCGGCGCTGAACGCCCACAAAAACAGCCGTGGGCGGGTCCTGCTTCTCTGCGGCAGCAGTGATTATCCGGGTGCCGCCGTGCTGGCCTCTCAGGGGGCGCTCCATTTTGCGGGATTGGTCAGGACTCTTTCGGTGCAATGCCCCAACATGCCTCCTCTTCCGGCGGCGCTCATCACACGACTTCTGGCTCCTGCTCCCGGAGGTGCACTCCCAAGAGAGGCGTTGAAAACAAACAGTGATGCCGCCGGGGCAAGCGATCTTCTCTGTGCCGGGTGCGGCTGGGGGAGTCATGTTTCCCCGGAACTGCTCAAAGATGTGCTGGATTTTCCGGGTCCGGTCATCCTTGACGCGGACGCCCTCAATCTCCTTGCCCGGAACCCGCAGCTCTGGAACGGCAAAAGCAATGCGGTGATGACGCCGCACCCCGGCGAAGCGCTGCGGCTGGCGCAGAGTTTCAAAATAGATCCTGCGGGGAGCCGTCCTGAATTTGCGCTTAAACTTGCAAAGTATTTCAACTGTATCGTGGTGCTGAAAGGGTTCCACACCTGTGTGGCAGCTCCTGACGGCAGCGTGACTCTCAACGGTTCAGGGGGCCCCGAACTTGCCATGGCAGGCTCAGGAGATGTTCTGGCGGGGATCATCGCCGGGATCGCCTCCGGAATGGAGGATCTTGCCGCCGCAGTGCGTCTGGGGGTCTTTCTCCACGGCGCAGCGGGTGACACCGGGCGCGGCGCGGTCATTGCTGATGAACTCCCCGCTCTTGCCGCTCAGGCGGCGGCATATCAGAGATGGTGGTAAGAACCGCCTGCGTTGAAGTTCAAGGCGCGGTAAAGCTGTTCGCAAAGAAGAAAACGCGCCATTTCGTGGGTGAATGTCAAAGGGGAAAGTGACCAGAGCAGATCGGCTCTTTCCTTGACTTCGGGAGCAAGTCCGAAAGGCCCGCCTATAACAAAGACCATCTTCCGGTCAATGGCGGAGATCTTCTGAGCAAACTGAGCCGTGGTAAAAAGTTTTCCCTCTTCAGAAAGGACAAAGACAAAACTGTTTTTTTCCTTTTCCAGCTCCCGCATGATGGCTTTGCCCTCTTTCGCCACATCGGAGTCGGGCAGTTCCACACACTCCACCTTGCCGTAAGCGCCGCAGCGGCTCACGAACTCCGCCGCTTTCGCTCCCAGCACCTTGTCTTTAGGCTTGCCCACAACGATTATCTTCATCAGCATATAAAAATCATCCTGTAATTTCAAATTACAACTTCATATAATATAGCTCTTTTTTAAAAGCAAACCGTTTTTGTCAGCGGCGGAACTTATCGCAGCAGCGCCGGGCGTCGGCGATGATCTCTTCTTCGCCGGGGACATGGTGATCTTCCATAATGACTCTGCCGTTGCAGATGAGGGTGTGCATAACGCTTGAATCAGCGGAGTAAACCAGATTGGCGGTAAGATTGTAATCCCCCACCATGCGGCAGTGGTTCAGCTCTACAAGAAGGATATCGGCGTCGGCGCCTTCAAAAAATCCGGCGTTGACGCGGGCATAAGCTGCGCCGTTCAAAGTGGCGCAGCGGAATACATCTTCATCTTTTCCTGCTGTGGGATCATTGGTTTTGAGTTTGGCGGCGAGAGCGGCAAATTTCATCTCTTCCACCATGGAAAGATTGTTGTTTGAACTTGCGCCATCGGTTCCGATGGTCACCCGGCATCCCGCCCCCAGCGCCGCCTGAAGATCAAAGGTGCCGCTGCAAAGTTTCATATTGGAAACAGGACAGTGGGAAATGACGGCGCCCCGTCCGGCAATGATTTTTCTGTCTTCATCGGTCAGGTGGACGCAATGGGCAAGAAGTGTGTTTTCTTTGAGCAGTCCCACAGAATCAAGGTAGGCAACAGGCGTCAGATCATTATGTTCCCTGCGGCAATCCTCCACCTCGCGCAAGGTTTCGGAGCAGTGGATATGCAAAGGCATCTGAAGCTCCTCTGCAACGGCGGTCACATCTCTGAGGGCACTTTCGCAGACCGTATAGATGGCGTGGGGCGCAAGAGCGATCCGCACGCCGGGGGGGAGTTCCTTTGCAAGAGCAAGGGCGTCCTCTCTGATCTGGGCGGCGGAGCGCGCCGTGGTGCTGCCGGGGAGTGCCAGATGGACAAGTCCGATATCCGCCCGGACGCCCATTTCACCTGCGGCGCGGATGGCTTCATGGGGGAACCAGTACATCTCATTGAAAAAACAGCAGCCGGACTTGATCATTTCCAGTATGCCCAGCCGGGTTCCTGCGTAAATATCATGGGCGTCCATTTTTGCTTCGGCGGGCCAGATGTGTTCGTTGAGCCAGGTAAAGAGGGCAAGGTCATCGGCGTATCCCCGCAAAAGGGTCATGGCGGTGTGGGTATGGGTGTTGTAGAAGGGGATCAGGGCGGCAAGACGGCCTGCGCCATGGATGATCTTTGCTCCGGGAGCTTCAATGCCGCTCCCGATGCGGCTGATCTTGCTTTTTTCAATAAGAATATCTGTAACTTTCCCGTCAAGGACCACATCTTTGAGAAGCAGGGTGTTCATGAACGTTTTTCCTCTGTAAACTTTTCGATCTCTTCCATATCGCTGAAATGGAGCTTTTCCCCTTTGATCTCCTGATAATCCTCATGTCCTTTCCCGGCAATCAGGAGCGAATCCCCGGAAGTCACCTTTTCAAGGGCGGCACGGATCGCTTCCGCCCGGTCGGGGATCACCCGGCAGGGCGTTCCCTCCGGGACACCCGAAAGGATCTCTTCAATGATTGCCAGCGGATCTTCACTGCGGGGGTTGTCTGAGGTGACAAAGAGAAAATCTGCGTGCCCGGCAGCGGCGCAGCCCATGCGGGGACGCTTGGTTCTGTCCCGGTCGCCCCCGGCGCCGAAGAGAACATACACTTTGCCGGGAGTAATGGAGCGGAGCGTTTTCAGCACATTGACAAGGGCGTCATCAGTATGGGCGTAATCCACAAAAACATTTCCACCGCCGGGAAGCTGAAACGATTCAAGTCTTCCGGGGACACGGATCTTCTTTTTCAACGCCTCAGAAAGCTGTTCCGGAGTGATCCCGCACTCCAGAGCGGCAAGGACGGCACCCGCAAGGTTCTGAACGTTGTAGAAACCTGCCAGATTGGAAGAAAGGGGCAGTTCACCATACAAGGGGTGTTCCAGCACAAACGACGCGCCGTCACGTTCAAGGCGTATCTCTTTGATCCGGCAATCACTTGTCTGATCCTTTGAAAAGGTGATACAGCGGCAGACCCCGGCAAGTTCTCTGCTGAGCCGTGCGCCCCAGGGATCATCTGTATTGATGACCGCCGCCCCCTGAGGATGGAGAAATGCGGTGAAAAGTCTTTTTTTTGCCAGATAATAATTTTCCATGGTGCCGTGGTAATCCAGATGATCCCCTGTCAGATTGGTAAAAACGGCGGCATGAAGTTTGATCCCTGCGGCGCGGTTCTGCACAAGGGAGTGGCTTGAAAGCTCCATGGCGGCACATTCAAGGCCATTTTCTTTCATGCTTTTGAAAAGAGCAAACAACGTTTCAGAATCGGGCGTAGTCCTCTCCCCGGGAATGATCCCGGCTCCTGTACGGTACTCAACGGTGGAAACCAATCCGCAGGGGCGGTTGGCGGAGTTGAAGATGTGTTCCAGCAGAAACGCCGTTGTGGTCTTGCCGTTGGTCCCTGTCACGCCGAAAAGTTTCAGCGCGCCATCTGGATTCCCGGCACAGAGACGCACCATCAGGGCAAAGGCGGCGGCGCAGTCGGTGACACGCAGCGCCGGAGTCCCCGGAGGGAGCGGTATCTCCTTTTCCATAAGGATGAGAGCGGCCCCTTTTTCAAGAGCGGCAGGGATAAAATCGTGGCCGTCTGCCCGGCTCCCCGGAATGGCGGCGAATCCGCACCCGGGGCGAACCTTTCTTGAATCGGCAGTAAAGTAAGAGGGAAGCTCCTTTACATGGCGCTCCGCAACAAGAAGTTCCCCCAGAATTGTTTTGCAAAGTGTCATAAGACTCCGTCGGCGGGGGGCAGAGCCTTTTCAAGAGCCACTCCCCGGGAACCTTTGGCAAAAAGGATATCACCCGGCCGGAGCACTTCTGCCACAGCCTCTTTTACAGAGTCAGAGTCAGGATAAGCATCGCTGCCCCAGGATTTCCCCACAAGCAGCAGACGGACGCCGGGAAAAAGCTCTTCCACACATCTTCTGACAGCGGCGTGGGCGTCAGAAGAGGCGGCGCCCAGCTCCCGCATTTCCCCCAGCAGAAGCACCAGTTTTTCAGCTTCGGCAAACTCTTTCAGATTTTTCAAAGCGGCGGTGACGGCGGCGGGATTGGCGTTGTAGGTATCATCAATGCAGATGACCTCCCCTGACCGGTAGATCCGGTTGCGTCCGCCGGGCAGGAGGGTTGCGGCAAGTCCGGAAGCGATGGTTTTGATATCAATACCGGCGGAAAAAGCAGCAGCGGCGGCGGCGGCGGCATTCATAGCCTGATGAGCGCCGGAAAGGGGCATATCAAAGGTGATCTCTTCTGCACCAGGGAAGATCAGCTTCACCCGGCTGCCCCGGAGCGTCCCTCCCAGATAGACACAGCGGACATCTCCCTTTTCCCCGCCGAAAAGAGCGATTTTTTCTGATACATTTTTCTTCAGTATCTCCAACTGGGGAGACTCCGCAGGGAAGACGGCAGTTCCGCCGGGAACAAGGGCATCGCAGATATGGCTTTTTTCCTCAGCGACTCCCTCAAGGTCCCGGAGAAACTCCAGATGGCAGGGGGCGACGGAGTTCACCAGCGCCACGTCAGGGGCGATACAGCGCCCCAGGGGGGCGATTTCACCGAAGTGATTGGTTCCCGCCTCAAGGACTGCGTAACGGTGTCCGGCGTGGAGTCTGAAAAGATTCTGGGGAACTCCGATCTGGTTGTTGGTATTTTCCAGAGTCCACAGCACCTTTTCTTCACTGCCTGCGGCGGCGGTGCAGATGGCGCGGAGCATCTCTTTGACGCTGGTCTTGCCCACGCTGCCGGTGATTCCGAAAACGGTCAAATCTTTGAAACGGCGGCGGTGAAAGGCGCTGAGGCGCTGATACGCCTCAAGAGTATCTTCCACAAGCAGCAGCGGCACTCCGGCAGGGGCAAGGTGAGCTTTGGAGCGCTCCACGCACAAGACGGCGGCGCCTGCGGCAACGGCTTTATCAAGAAAGTTGTGGGCGTCAAAACGCTCCCCCGCCAGCGCCGCAAACAAGGCGCCCGGCGCGGAAACGCGGGTGTCGGTAAAGACACCTGTCACAGCGACTTTTTCACCCTGCCAGACGCCGTCTGTTGCAGCAAGGAGCTCCTCGGGAGTAAAACGGGGCTTATCTGGATTCATTGAAGTTCTGTATGCTGCGGACGATACCGCCGCGGAAAACCACCCGCAGTGTATCGGAGCTGTTGAGGAAATAGAACCAGCTGTCGTTCCGCAAATCAGGAGTTCTGATGGCGGGGGGCAGACCGTAAGCCATCTTGACCTGAGCGGCATTCATGCCGGGAACCACTTCGCCCCGGAGGATGCGGCCGCGGATCCGGGCAGGAACATCTTTGAGCTGCTCTTCTTTGTTTTTAGTGGTAAAGGTATAAGCGATATAGTCCGCCATGGAACAGAGCCGGTAATCTTCGGAAAAGCGGATCGTATAAACCTTGCCCTTTTTATCCTTGAAGATGATCTTCTGGGTAAAATCGGTCGTTTCCACAGGGATGATCTCACTGCCGATGGGGAGGAACGCCCCCCGCTGAATGTTGCGGCAGTCGATATTTTCAGCATCTTCATACCAGATGTTGCAGGCGGTATAAACTTTATCCCCCACCTTCATCTGAAGAACTTCAGAAAAAACCACAGGATCGGCGCAGCCGGCAAGAAACATCAGCGCCGCACAAAAAACGATAAGCAATTTATACATGGGATCACTCCTTTCCTTATCAGCGGATCAAACGGGTAAATTCATTGCGGGTGGCAAGTTCCCTGCGGAAACTTCCCCGCATGGAGCTTGTGGTCATAACAGAGTTCTGCTTTTCAACGCCGCGCATCTGCATACACAGATGGCGGGCTTCCATCACCACGCCCACCCCTTCAGCGCCCAATATTTCCTCAAGGGCGGAAGAGATCTCGCGGGTCAGGCGCTCCTGCACCTGAAGTCTGCGTGAAAACATATCCACGATGCGGGCAACTTTGCTGACACCGATGATCTTGCCTTTGGGGATATATCCCACATGGCAGCGCCCGAAAAAGGGGAGCAGATGGTGTTCGCACATGCTGAAAAACTCAATATCCTTGACGATGACCATATCGTCGGATTCAGCTTCAAAGAGAGCGCCGTTGACCACAGCGTTCAGATCCTGGGTGTAACCGCGGGTGAGGAACTTCCAGCTCCGCTCCACCCGCTCGGGGGTCTTGACCAGACCTTCACGGGTGGGGTCTTCGCCTATCTTCACAAGAAGATCACGAACCAACTCCTGCATAGCCTTGAACTCCTTATTTTCAGATGAGGGAACCGGCATATTTCAGCCAGGCGTCGGCAAGGACCTGATGTCCCATAACAGAGGGGTGGACACCGTCGCGCAGGATCAAGTCATCGGCGCCTGCTTTGGCGGCGGCATCGCTGATGATCTGCTGACAGGGGATGAAAATGGCGTTATACTTTTCAGCAAGCTCTTTCACCACGGCTCCTCTTTCGGCGATTTCAGGGAGCCAGTCGGCGGAAACGGCGCCGGTTTCAAGGACAAAGGGCTCCATGAGGACAAGTTTGATCTCAGGAAGAGTTTTCACAGTCCACTCAAGAAGCATGTCATAGATGAGCTTGTAGCGCTCAACTTCCACGCCGTTTCTGCTCTCAGATTTTTCGTGCCAGGTATCGTTGACGCCGATGAGGATGCTCAGCACATCGGGATTGAGGTTGAGGCAATCTTTTTTCCATCTGGCGTAAAGATCCACCACGCGGTTGCCGGAAATACCCCGGTTGATGATATTGTATCCATTGCCCAGGTGATCACCGAAGATCCGGGCTGCCACGAGAGCGGGATATCCGGCGCCGTAACCGGTATTGGATTCGGGAAGCGCTTCGCGGTTGCGTCCGGCGTCGGTAATAGAGTCACCCTGAAAAAGTATACGTTTCATAAGACAGATCCTTTATAAAAATGTTGCATTGTTATAACATACCATAAAAAGGGATTTTTTCAAGTCCCTGATGAAGAGTTGTTCTTTTCATTACGGAGTTTTTCCCAGTAGGCAAGGCGTCTGGCGATCTCCCGTTCAAATCCCCGCTCCACCGGGTTGTAAAACTTGCGCCGCCCCATTTTTTCAGGGAAATAGTTCTGCCCTGAGAATCCTTCGGGGGTATCATGGTCATACTGATAATTGGCGCCGTAGCCGATCTCTTTCATGAGCTTGGTGGGGGCGTTGAGGATATGGGCGGGGGGCGTCAGGGAACCGGACTCCTTTGCCGCCTTGACGGCAGTGTTCCACGCCTTGTAAACGGCGTTGGATTTGGGAGCGGTCCCCAGAAAGACCACCAGTTCGGCGATGGCAAGCTGGAGCGCCATAGGGTCGGCAAGGCCCACATCTTCAGCGGCAAAGCGGGTGAGCCTGCGGAGCAGATAAAGGGGATCTTCCCCCCCCTGGATCATCCGCGCCGCCCAGTACAAAGCGGCATCAGTGTCAGACCCCCGCAGAGATTTGTGGAGCGCACTTATAAGATTGTAATGGCCCTCCCGGTCCTTGTCATAGATGGGGGAACGCTGCTGAAGAGAGCGTGCCACATCTTCAGGACCCATGATCTCATTTTCACCGGCGAGGGCGTAGATGCTTTCAAGAAGATTGATAAGATATCTGCCGTCGCCGTCGGCGAACTCAAGAAGCTGCGCCCGTCCTTCGGGAGTCACAGGCAGAGAGCGCCCCATGAGCTTTTCGGAGCGCTTGATGATCTCTTCAAGGGCGTCATTTCTCAGAGATTTGAGCACAAAGACCTTACAGCGGGAAAGAAGAGCGCTGTTGAGTTCAAAGGAGGGATTTTCTGTTGTTGCCCCCACAAGAACCACAGTTCCGTCCTCAACATAGGGCAGAAATCCATCCTGCTGGGCGCGGTTGAAGCGGTGGATCTCATCCACAAAAAGGAGCGTTCCCTCCCCCTTTTCCCGGCGGCGGGCGGCTTCATCAAAGGCCTTGCGCAAATCCGCCACACCGGAAAAAACCGCCGAAAGCGCCACAAAGTGCAGACTGGAGCAGCGCGCCAGAATACGCGCAAGTGTGGTCTTGCCGCACCCGGGAGGCCCCCAGAGAATAAAGCTGAACATCTTCCCTGAGTCGATCATCTTCCGCAGGGGCATTCCCGCTCCCAGCAGATGCTCCTGCCCAGCCACCTCTTCCAGAGACTCAGGTCTCATGCGGTCGGCAAGGGGACGGTCAGGGGCCTCAGGTTCAAAAAGGAATCCGTCGCTCATGGCTCCTCCTTCCACTGGCAGTAGGGTTTGGCGCTGAGGGAACCGTTGGAGTAACGGGAGTCGCGGGAAACATCTTCACCCAGCCACGGCGGAGTCACAAAAGAAGAGGCGGCACCGGGCAATTCTATCTCAGCGGTAAAAAGCCCCTGATTGGCTTCCAGATATTCATCTATTTCCCAGCACAGTCCATTTTCCGCAGGCACGATGTAACGGAGCTTTTTCACCACCCGGCTGCCGCAGAACTCCTGAAGCATGGCAGAAGCATCTTCAACAGGGATCTCATACTCAAACTCGCTGCGCTCCAGAGAGGACTCCCCCCTTGAGCGCCCTTTGACGGTGAGAAAAGCCTTTTCATCAGCAATACGCACCCGGACGGTGGGGCCGCCGGGAACTCTTGAAAAATAACCTTGAGTCAGACGCCGCGGCAGAGCCGTCACCTCCCGGCGCCAGCTTTCATCTTTAAGGAGAAACTTTCTTTCGATCTCAATCCCCATTGAGCACCTCCTCAAAGGTCTTGAAGTGATTTTTACAGCAGCGGCGCAACCCGTCGGCGCCGGATTTTTTCAGGATCTCCGCCGCCACAGCCTTGACGCCGGGACCGGCGCCTTTGGGAAGAGTGAAACCGGTTTCCTCCTCCAGCAGGGCGATGCACTTGACAAAGCGCTCCCGTGCCAGAATACTTGCGGCGGCAACGGCGATGTCGCTTTCAGCTTTGGTGCGCTGTTCCATAATGATCTGCCGTCCCCGTTCCATGAGGGCGCGGTTGATGAGGGAGGGATCGGCGAACTGGTCAGAAAGCATCCGCGGCACAGCGGGATTCTGTTCCAGAAGCTGTTCAATAACGGTGGCATGTCCCCATGCCAGCATACGGTTCAAATTGCCGAAACGGTTGTAAAGACGGTTATAGGTTTCCATCTTGAAGTGGACCACAGCAATATTTTCTGAGCCCACGCATTTTCTGATTTCAGAAGCGAGAGCGGCGATTTTCCGGTCGGAAGAGATTTTTTTGGAGTCGCACACCCCCAGTTTTTTCAGAGCCTCCCCTGTTTCCTGAGTTACAGCCACCCCGGCAATGACAAGGGGGCCGAAAAAGTCCCCTTTGCCGCTTTCATCAATGCCGCCGTGGGGAGTTACCGGAGCTGAATCACTTTCCTCATCCGGGGCGGCCTCAGGCTCCACTATATCGTGAAGTATTTCAGGTTCAAGGATAAATTCAATAAATTCCTCTGTGCCTTTGCCCTGAATGACAGTTTTCCCGCTTTCATAGGCGGTTACGTTGACTTTATCTTTTTTTGCCCTGAAGACGGCATAAGGAGCTTCAGAAAGCTCCCATCCCCTTTCCTCAAGAAATGACTGCAAGGCAGTGATCTGTTCGCAGGAAAGTTCTGCGGTATAAGAGTTTCTCGGCATCTTTCAATGATTCTCAGTAAGGATAATTCTTCCGTCAAAAGCGGCGGCAATGGTGGCGCCGTCAGCATAAGAAAGGTTTGCCCCCGCCGGAAGTCCGGAGGCGGGGCGGGAGACCCGCACCTGAAATTTTTTCAGCTGTTCCGCAAGAAAGGCGGCTGTGGCGCACCCCTCCACATCAGAACTCAAAGCAAGAATGACCTCCCGGATCTCCCCCTCATTGAGGATCTTTTCCAGAAGGTCAAAGTTGAGTCCGGAGCCGTCTTCGCCGTCCAGAGGGGAAATACGCCCCCCCAGAACCAGATAGCGGCCCCGGAAATGCCCGCCGGACTCCACAGCCAGCATCTGCGTCATGGTTTCCACAACGCAGAGGGTCGTTTTGTCTCTTGATTGATCCCGGCACACCGGGCAGAGGGCATTATTTTCAGCCAGTCCCGCACATCGGGGACACCGGGTGACCTTTTCACGCAAGGTGGAAAGAGTTTCCCCCAGCTGACGCAGCTCTTCTTTATCCCACTCCAAAAGAGCCAGTCCCAGCCTTTCGGCTGCCCGGCGGCCCACGCCGGGGAGCCGCCGCAAGGCGGACATAAGCTCTTCCAGAGTTTCAGGGTAGGAACTGCTCATGGCATTTCACTGTTTTTTCAAAAATCACATCAGTCCCGGCAGATCAATGCCGAGTCCTCCGGTGATCTCATTCATGCGCTGCTGGATATTCTGCTTGGCAGAGAAGATCGCCGTGTTGACGGCGCGCTGGATCTCAACAGCCAGCTCCGGAGCACTGGCTGCTCCGGGAGCGATTTCAATCTGCTTCACGGCGAAATCGCCGGAAACAACGACTTTGATGGCACCGTTCATGCCGGTGGCGGAAAACTCCAGATTGGGCATTTCCTCTTTGAAACGCTTCATCTCGTTCTGGATCTCCTTGGCGCGGCCCATGAGCTTTGCCATTTCTCCCAGGTTGCCGAACATATTATGCCTCCTCCTGCTTAGCAGCTTTGGGCACATTGTTGTTCAGCTCCTCCTTGTGCCAGAGGCAGAGAAGAGGTGCGGCCACAAAGATGGATGAGGCAGTACCCAGGATCACACCCAGCATCATGATCAGCACGAAATCATTGATGGCAACACCGCCGCCCAGGAAAAGGACGAAGACGGTGATAAAGGTGGTGATACTGGTGATAAGGGTACGGCTGAGACACTGGTTGATGGAGCTATTGACCACCTGACGGAAACTTCTGGAAATTCCCAGACCCAGGTTTTCGCGGATACGGTCAAAGACCACCACCTTATCGTTGACTGAGTAACCGATCACAGTCAGCAGAGCCGCCACCACAGAAAGGGAGATGGTTCTGCCCATGGCAAGGAAGACGGCAAGCACCATGACCACGTCCACCATCAGTGAAAGGGTGGCTGCCAGAGCAAAGGTCCACTCATAGCGCAGAGAGATGTAAAGACCGATACCGATCATGGAAAGGATAATGGCGATGGCGGCGGCTTTCTTGAACTCGTTACCGATAAGTCCGCCGATGGAGCTTTCAAGACCGTCGGAGAACTTCGCCTTGGGATAGGCCTTGTTCAGAGCTTTCTGGATGCGGTCCATGGGGCTGGATTCGGAGTTTCCGGTGGTCTGGTCGCCGCGGATGAGGATCTCAACCTTGTTGCCGGACTCTCCGGCGCCGATGTTGAACTTATAGGTCACACGGGCCTGCTTGAATCCGTTATCCACAAGAGTCTTTTCAATTTTTTCCTGAGGGATCTGTTCAGCGTAACTGAAGGTCACAACAGTACCGCCGGTGAAGTCAACACTCAGGTTCTCCTTGCCTTTGACGGCGGCAACTGCCACAAGCACAATGGCCAGCAGAGCCACGACAACGGCACTGATGCGCCACTTGCCGATAAAGTCGATGTTGAGTTTATCCCACAGCTTCATCATGGTGATTTTGGTGATCTTGCCGTAACGGAAGAGGTAATCGTAGACCAGACGGGTCACAAAGAGAGCTGTGAACAAGCTGGTAAGGATACCGATACTCAGAGTAATGGCAAAGCCCTTGATGGCACCGGTACCCACATTCATCAGAATGAGAGAGGTGATCAGGGTGGTCACATTGGCGTCAAGCACGGCAGAGAAAGCCTTGCCGTAGCCCCGGTCAACAGCATTCTGCAATCCCTTGCCTGAGGCAAGTTCTTCGCGGATTCGTTCATAGACCAGCACGTTGGCGTCCACAGCCATACCGATGGTCAGCACGATACCGGCGATACCGGGCAGAGTAAGAGTACAGTTGAAAGCCGCCATAGCGCCCAGGATCAGCACGATGTTGAGCAGCAGAGCGAAAACGGCGATAAAACCTGCGCCATGGTAGTAAATGACCATGAAGGCAGAGACAAGCACCATACCGATGACACCCACCCAGACGCCGTTCTTGACGTTGGATTTACCCAGCTGGGGATCGGTATCAAAGACAGCGTTGACTTTGATCTGGAAGGGGAATCCGCCGGAAACCAGAGCGTCAGCGATGCTCTTGGCTTCCTCTTCGCTGAAGGATCCGGAGATCTCAGCGCTGCCGCCGGTGATGGCGCCCTGGATCCTGGGAGCGCAATAGAGCTTGCCATCAAGGACGATGGCAAGAGAACGGCCGACGTTGTTGGAGGTGATGCGTCCGAAATCTTCAGCACCCTGAAGATTGAAGCGGAGCGCGATCTTGCGCTGACCGAACTGGTCGCGGGTGGGCATAGCCATGGTGATGTTTTTTCCGTCCATGGCAACGTGACGCTCAACAAAGAAATACTGGATGAGGGGAGCTTCGCCGGCGCGGAACTCCTGAGTTTTCATCAGCTCGTAGCCGGGAACTCTGAAGCTCTTGTTTTCATCGGCAAGATATTTCTGGACAAGATTTTCGTTGTCAGGATGGACAAAACGGAAATGGAGCTTGGCACTCATCTTGATGAGTTCAAGAAGTTTCAGTTTTTCATCCTTGGCGACAACGGGAGCGCGCAGAGCCACATAATCGCCGCCGGAGGGAGCGATCTCGGCTTCAAAGATCTTCTGACCTTCCAGACGTTTACGCAAAATTTCAATCGCAACGTCCCGATAGCGGTCAAATTCGCTGCTCATGCGGGATTCCACCTCTTCACGGCTTTCGCCGCCTTTGGCGCCGGATTTGAGCCGTTTGAGGAACTCCTCATCGGGAACCAGCTGAAGAATGAACTCCACACCGCCGTTCAGGTCAAGACCCAGACGGATGGAACTTGAAGCCTCTTTACGCACCAGACTCATAACGTCGCGGTTGTCCTGCAGATCGGTTCCCTTGACCTTCTTGGTCAGATCGATACCTTTGCTGTCAGCCGCCTGAAGCAGAGCCTGAGACTGATAGAGCTGAGGATCTTTTGCCTGAAGCGCCTTGGCTTCGGTGACAAGTTTCACAGCCTCTGTATCTTTTTTATCTTTGAGCAAAGAGACATAGGCGTCATAGAAATCCGGGGGGACAAGGGGATACATGGCCGTACAGAAGACCAGCATCACCACGATGACGATGGCAGTTCTTAAAATGAGGGGTCTTTTATTCATTTGTCAGCTTTTTCCTCTTTTTTTTCTTCGGCGGCAGCCGGAGCTTCGGGACGGATCACATCATGGATCCCGGCGCGGTTGACCTTGACAAAGACCTTGTCCGCGATTTCAACGGTAAAGATCTTGTCCTGCACAGCGGAAACGGTTCCGTAGATACCGCTTGCCAGCATGACTTCGGTTCCCTTGGTAATGGAATCAAGGAGTTCTTCACGTTTCTGCTGCTGCTTTTTGTTGGAGCGGCTCATCATCCAGAACATAAGGATGAAGGCACCGCCCATCAGGAGCAGCATTCCCATGGGATTGGTCTGAGTCTGCTGAGCAGGAGCAGCGCCCTGGGCGGCAGGTGCCGCAGCTTTGGCGGCAGTTGCAAGAATGGCATTGAACATAATATAATTTCTCCTTTATAAGGTTTTTCAGCGAGCGGGGACACCCAGCAGTGAAAGGTGTTTATCAAAGTGTTTCTCAAGAGCAGCTTCGTACTCTTTTTCCAGCTTGTGCATGGCCTTGAAAAATTCGCCGCGCAGTTCGCCTGTGAGGATGGGACCGTAGGTAATGTGGAGCAGCTGACGTGCTTCGGGCATATCCATCAGCTTCACAAGTTCGGCATCGGGGAGTGTATCCACATCAGCGATCTTGGTGATGTCGGCGGTGATGTGATAGAGCTTGAGCATGTCGTTGAAGCTGGCAAGAGCGGCTTTGTGCATCTTGCGGTAGAGAGCGCACTCATGCTCAGCGATGACGGTCACAGCCACCAGCCAGCTGGTGCCGGCGGTCTTGAGGTGAAGATATCCGCCGGTCTCTCTGCCCACGGTGGGATAAACGGCGAACTTGTCGCTGCCGGAGTGGACAGAAACTTTGTAGTTGCCGTAAGCCTTGGCGATCTGAGCGTGAACTTTGAACTGACGGTCAAATTCGGCAAGGTCGCCGATGTAGTCGATGGCCTTCTGGAACTCACCGATGAAGCGGGGAGCCAGAGAGGAAAATTCAACACCGCTGCGGCGGAGTTCGCGGACGATGTAAAGATGGTGTGAAGGAAGAGTGGGACTGGTGGTTTCATCAATGGAAATTTCCAGATCAAATTCATCGCCCCGTTTGGACTTCAGATGATTGTAGACTTTGACGGCGAAATCAAGAGCCGCAGTATACATGACAGCGCAGCGGCGTGCGGTGGCGGCATCAATTTTGACAGAGCTTTCGCCGATGACGAACTCTTTGTCAAAGTATTCGTCGGCAATGCGTTTTTTGAAGTCGGCGGCCATTTCGGCGAAAGCGGCATCCACCTTGCTGTCTTCCCAGTCGCCGGCGGCGGCGTTCATCACTTCGGAAAGGTCAAGGGTGATCATGGGCATACCGGCTTCCAGAGCCACGTCAATATCGGGAATGGTCTTCAAATGGTCGCCGTCGGCGCCCCATCCCAGCTGGTAGTCGCTCTTGAAGACGCCGAAAACGGTATCATCCACAACAGAGCGGAACGTTCTGTTGGTCATGGAAAGTTCACGCATGGACTGCTGGGCGATCACAGGGGAAACCTGAAACTTCTTTGCAGCGGCAACGTGTCCGGGGGTGGCAAGACCGAGACGGTCGCCGCAGCCCACGGTGGTCTTCACATTACGCAGGCTTTTGGGAGCGCACCAGGGGAAATATTTACGCAGGGCGGCAGCGTTGGTGCTGTCAAGTTTACCCACCAGAGCGGCGCCGCCGTCAGCGATGGCGAGCTTTTCACCGGCGAATCCGGCGGGCATGGTCTTTTCGGAATAAGCGACAACCATCAGGAAGCGCTCTTCGCTGTTGCGTCCCATCATAACGGCAGCATCGCCGATCTTGTGAACTGAATCGGGATAGATCTCAATATCGCCGGAGTTCATGCACATGGCGCTTTTGATGCCGTTCAAATCCTTGCCGACGACGGCAAGTACGGACTCTGCTATTTTCTTCATCTCATTCATTCCTTTATATATAAGTTGAAATCAAGACACAATTTTACAATACAATTGTTATAATATAGCGCAAATGCAATTGAAAGTCAACAGGAATGAAAGTAATTTTTCCACATTTGAAACTTTTTTTATACCGCCTGTCACCAATTTATTTCCGCCCGCAGGGGGAAATGGTCGGAAGAAGCCGTATTCAAACCGGTAAAATTCTCCCGAACCTCAAGGCGTTCAACGCGGATCTCTTCTGAAACAAGGATATAATCAATTCTGTCAGAATGTTTCCGCTGAGCGGGATCTGAGATGTATCCGTGATAAGTTGCCCCCTGATGGGTGACAGGAGTCTCAGAGCAGTTCCAGGCATCCCGGAGTTTCTCTGCGGCATAGCGTGCCGCCGGAGCATCGGGGTAAGCATTGAAATCCCCGGTCAGGATCATGGGGAGTTTTTCATACTTCTTTCCGATCCTGTCAAAAAGAAATTCCAGCTGAACTTTCTGAAGTTCTTTTACCCGGTGTTCCAGGTGGGTATTGGCAAAGATGAACTTTTTGCCGCTTGCCTTGTCAGCAAAAACCCCAACTGTACAGATCCGCGGATAGATGGCACCGGGAACGACAGAGTAAACTTCAGGAGTCTCTGAAAGCCAGAAAGTTTCATAACACAGCTGCTCCAGCTTTCGGGTGTCATAATAAACATTGCACGATTCACCGTCGGCATTTTCGCACCTGCCGTGACCGATGGCGGCAAAGGAGTTCCCGGAGCAGATATATTCATTGTAAAAATCCATGGTCTCCTGAGCGCCGAAGATATGATATCCCATCCGGGCGATATCTGCCCGGATCCGGGGCATACGGCTTTCCCAGTCATTGGGGTAAGGGTCATTGGCTCCGGGAGTTCTCAAATTATACGATCCGACGATCAATTCACACTTCATTTTCTGCACCTCGTAAAATTCATACACTACTTCAGATAATATAATTTTACCATTAAAAAAAGTCAAGTCTCCTCAAAAAAAGTACCGCAAAGAATTTTTTCTCCACTCTTTGCGGTCCCTTTTGAAAAATTGATCTGTTTTCTGTTTTCTCTACTTCCCGGTGTTATTTTTTACCGGAAAAATTTTCCTGCACCCGGGGCACTGAACCAAAACCTGATTGACTCTCCCGAAAGAAACACGGGGAGCTTTCTTTCTGCATTTGATGCAAGTCACAGGCGCATTCATGGCAGACTCCACCCGGGGATCGGACTTCACCGTTTTCTTACCGCATCCCGAAAGCAGTAAAACGCCGGAAAACATTACTGCAAAGAGAATCGTTTTCATCGTAAGTTTTCCTTTCATCAATACCGGGGATCGAAAAATTCTCTGCGCATCTCATTGGTATTGGCGCAAGGATGCCCCAAAAGATACTTTTCATCCCCATAGGCGGACTCAATAAGAGTTGAACTGCCGACATGACCGTCACAATATGAAATAACAGCTCTTTTATTGTGCCTGAAGTGCATGGTGGGATTGGCGATCCATCCAAAATCCCCCTCCCCGGGGCCGGGGGCTTCAATACTGGCGCTGTATCCGTGGCGCGTGGGTGAGGAACTCCAATTACCATTGTTGTCAACCATAATAGCGGAGTCGGCAAACATTATTTTTTTACCGGAATTTCGGATCCGCTTTGCAGAACAGCCGGAGGAAAAACTTTCCGGAGTGTATTCTCCTGCATACAAAGTTCCAACCAGTGTATTGTAGCCGTAGCCGCCGCAGTTTTGTTCAAAACTTTTGGGAGGTTTCACAAGGGAAGCGCAATGGGTGATCCCCTGAAGCGAACCGATATAAGGGATCAAAGGCGAAGAATAAAGATCATACGCCGCGCTGTCACCGCTGTTGCTTGATGCCGGTGTTGTGCCGCACCAGCGCTGCGTATTCGGATACAGCATATCTCTGGCATAGGGGACAAAAAATCCGTTGCTGCCGTCACTGTATAAGAGATTTGCCATAGTCAATTGTTTGACATTGCCCATACAGTTGCTGGCTTTACCCTTTTCCCGGGCCTGCCCCAGAGCGGGCAGAAGCATCCCCGCCAGAATGGCAATAATAGCAATAACAACCAGCAGTTCGATCAGCGTAAACGCTGATCGAATGAAGCACAGCTCCGCCGTGTGAAGCGCAGCGTTGCTGCATGAAGCGTTTGCCTGCGGCAAACATGAAGCACTTGCTTTGCAAGTATGATGCGGTGTATTTTTGTGAGCGGCACTCTCCGTATGTTTCCGTACACATCCGTACTGATCCGTACAAATAAAGCGTTTGAAAAAATCACGGCAGAGTTGTGAGGTGACCACCAACAGTTCAACCAGCGTGAACGCTGATCGGGGACCGTTTTTCCGGCAGAGGGGAAGCGGTACAAAAAGGCAGCGGGAGCTGCGGCACACAGCAGATGCTGAGGAGGAAAAAATACCGGTTGCGGGAAAAGCTCCGCAACCCCGACTGAAAATACGGGGTCTCATTTACAAGGATTCCTTTCATGCCTGTTTCGCGAGACAAAAGAATAATTCTCCTGCACGTCGTCTTCTGGCTTACTGAAGGATCATCACCTGTTTATCAAGTCTTCCCATAAAAAACAGTGACTTGAAAGATTCTCCTGTTTGCCGTTTCCAAAGAAACGTTCAGCTTACAGCAGCGCGTCTGCGACGGATTTTCACCGTACTTCCGTTTCGTGAAGAGAAACAATTTGTTAATATACACTTCTTTAAGAAAAAAGTCAAGAAAAGAAAGGGGAAAAACGCTGTTTGCGGTTTGTGATCTACTTGTTATTCAGGATCGCTGATTTGATTTTCTTCCAATCTGCTTTGCGGAGGAGGGCAAGAATATTTTTATAAATATTTTTGTGATGTCCGTACTCCGGCGTCATCAATTCAGAGATGGCTTTTTCAACGCTCCAGTTTTCAAAGATGATGCGGCTTGCGGCGACGGCGCAACCGGTGCGGTCGCTGCCGTGCCAGCAGTGGATCAGCAGAGGTTTCGGAGCATCTCTCACAACTTTCAATATTTTATAAAGATCCGTCTCTGAAATTTTTCCTGTATCAAGGGGAATCTCATAGAGCGTAAGAGCGCCTTTTCTTTTGCGGTTGACAGCAGCGATCTCATCTTTGTCGCTGAAGTATTCCCGCAGATTCAGCACACTGCGGATACCGTTAAAGGTGTGGAGCGATTCAAACTCATCCTCATCCGGCTGACTGGAGCGGTAAAGTTTGTCATTGACCTTGTGAAAATTCCCCGGAAACTGCGGATAGGGAGAAACGCCCGCATGACCATAAACCCAATAATAGTTTCCCATCCGCTGTTGTCTGACAACTTTACCGTCTTTGAAAAACAGTTTCCACAAGGTCCACCGTGCAAAGAGTCCGTTCCATCCCAGAAGCCAATGGCGTTGCGGAAAAAAATCGCAGCTCCACTCATCTGCCGACATCACAGCTTTTCTGCGTAAGATCTCCTGAGCATTTGAAAAATAGTGATCGCTTTTGTATTGTTTCGGCACCATTATTTCAAAACGGTTGCGGCTCCAACGGTCCCGGAAAGCGTGTTTTTCCAGATGGAGCGCCACCTCTTCTTTGGTCATGCCGATGTAATTGCGGTCATTTCCGGCACTGCACCCGCAAAAAAGGAGAAACGCCAGAACAAAAAGCGAAGAAATATGTTTCATCTCATGCTCCTGCTCCCGAAGTGGAAACGATTATTTCTTCACAGCGGGGAAATAGAGAACGCCTTTTTTGATTTCCGCCTCCCGGGCAAAATCAATGGCAATATGGCGCGAATTGTGTCCGAAAGGCAGACCTCTGTAAACGGGGATCTTCACTTTGCCGGCAAACTCTTTCAAGGCGGCGTTGATTTCCTTGGGATCGCCGCTTTTAAGGAAGTGTCCGAAAACGACACCGGCGGCGCCGTCAAAGAATTTGGCTTTCAAAAGTTCATCCAGATTCAAACGGATATTTTCAGGCTTGCTTTTGACGCATTCAATAATGATGATTTTCCCTTTTGTTTCCAGTCCGTACTTATTCTGGACGCTCCGGACAAAACGGTTGAGCAGTCCGGCCACAGGCTTTCCGGAACAGTCGCCGGGCTTCAAGGCTTTCAGCTTGATGGGAGCCAGAGCCTCACCGTGAAACATTTTTTTGATTTGAGGGATCATGGCATGATTCAACCCCGGAAGAGAAGATGCCACAGGTCCCGCCACAGGTCTGCCATATCCTTTGGCGCTCAGCGCGCAAAGAAGCATTGTCACATCGCTGTATCCCATCACATAAAGCTCCGGACGCCGGGGCAATTTGTTCCAATTGACGCCTGCAACAAGCTCCGCCGTTCCTCTGCCTCCCCGGGTGCAGATGATAAGATCATTTTCTTTGTCGTTCCAGGCGGCTTCAAAATCTTTGATCCGCAGCGCAGCAGGGATCGCCGTATAAGGATCTTTTTCCACTCCCTCCGGACGGGTGAACGCATTGGGATAAACTTTCACTTTGTAACCGGCCTCTTTCAGAAGCGCTATTCCATCCCGGGAAGACTTGGGATGGGGATAAGATGCAGGCGTAATGACAGCGATCGTTTTAACATGCGGAGAAAATACCCCGGTATAATTCCGCTTTGCCCCTTTGACTTTAAGGATTTCAGGGTCAGAATTCTTCACCGGCGCCCCCGAAACCATCAGAGCCGCACAAAACACACTTATAAAGGCAAAAACTTTTCTCATCTCAAACATTCTCCTGTTGAAAACACTGAAAACACGTTTTTTACAATACACCATCATTTCAGATTTTACAAGCCGGATATCTGCTGATCATCATAAAATCACCGGCAATTTGAAAATATCATTTTTGAACCGGTTCTTCTGCCGGATTGGAAAAAATGAGCGTGGGATGTTTATGCTCTTGGTGACCGGGCGGATCGCCGGCAGAAAAAATTTCTTACCAGACCTTGATCGTTCCGGCATACCGCCAAAGTCTTCCGGAGGATTGCGGCAGCAGCCATATCAAAAGAAGCAACAGCGGCCAAATAAAACTGGCAACGGTCATGCAAATCAAAGTCGCAACAATAATCAGAATTGCTCTGATAACGCGCCATGAAAATTTGAGCAAAGCCATCGGATACTCCTTTTTTGGAAAATGATGCCATTCTATGAAACAGTATATAAATCAAGCCCTTATGATTTAATTATTCCGTCCCCCCCCCTGTGAATCGGGGGCGGAACGGGAAAAAAGACGTGCGGTTGTTTTTGCGTCCGGGAAGAGCGGAAAAAGCGAATAATTTAATTATAAATTCTTTATGGAAAGTTTTTTATGTGGAATGGCACCAATTACCACTGAGGGGCTGGGGTATCGGTCATACGTTAAGATGCGAGTGATTTCAGAAGCGCCGCGGTGTCGGGTGCGGCGCACCAATTGAGTCCGACATGTCTGACTTGTCCGACATGTCTGACAGGTCCGACAATGCGCTGCACCGCGCACTCAGGCACAATCAGACCGCTTTCCAGTACTGGGGTGTGTCATTGAACTGGGACGAGGGCGAGGCGGAAGCCGTAGAAGCTGTTGCGAAGGCCGGGGATGATGCAGAACCGGACCGCAGAACGGCAGCCCTTCGCGCTGTATCTCCAACAGCCGCCACGGTACACGCGGTACGAGCCGGATGTGGGACCAGTAGGATCAGTAGCATCTCCTGTGTAGGGAGCGTACCAATCTCTGCACCACTCCAATACATTTCCGTGCATATCATACAAGCCCCAATTGTTGGGACGCTTCTGACCGACAGCTTTGTGTCCAGCTGAACCACAATTTTTATCATACCATCCTACTTCATTTAAGTTGGAACACTCACTTTCGGATGTTAAGTTTGTTCCATTATTCAAAGCAGTCGTCGTTCCGGCACGGCAGGCGTATTCCCACTGGGCTTCTGTCGGCAGATCAAACCTGTATCCGGTGGGGAGTTTCCCCGCATAGCGTTCGTTGAGCTTGTTGCAAAACTCTTTGGCGTCCTCCCAGCTCACTTTTTCCACAGGACGGTTGCTGCCTTTGTAAGATGATGGATTATTACCCATAATTGCTTCATACTGCGCCTGAGTCACTTCAAATTTCCCCAGCCAGTAATCTTTGGTCAGTGTTACCTGATGTTGTTTTTCGGTACCATGTCTGCCAAGTTCTCCTTCTGGGCTCCCCATAGTGAAAGTTCCAGCTTTGATCTTTACCATCTCAAGTGAAACGCCGTTGCAATCGATTTTTGCAAATTCCTGTTTTTTAAGCGCAACTGTCAACTTTTTCGGTCCCCGCCAGTCGCAGGTGAAATCGACCTCGCCGACATATTCAGTTTCACCTGTCTGCCAGGTCAGGATTCCTTTATAATGGCGATTTTCGGTAAAGTTTTGAATCCTTTGCATCGTATCAAAATCGGTATTCCCGAATTTGACTTTAGCAGGGACCCGCTCTCCATCTACCGTGGCAACGATTTCAAGGGTGGGCTTCAGATTATTTTCCGCCTCCTCTTTCAAACCCTGCGCCTGAGCGTTATCGCTGTCGATCCTCAAGGCGGCAACGGCGCAGTCATAAACCTGCTGCCAATTCTTTGCTGTTTTGGCGTTGCGGGCGGAGGTCAGCTCTTTATTCAATTTCTCAAGTTTGATTTGTTCCTGAGCATCTGTAATGAGTTTTTCCGCTGCGCTATGACCGGATTCAATTGCCAAAACCTCTCTGGCTCTTGTTATCACATCAGACCAACGCTTTTGTGCAAAGGCGTGGTGTGCAGCTTTTAACCCCATGGAAATCTTTGCTTTTTTGAGTCCCTCCTTGCCATCGTGCCGGGCTTTCAATGCCCCCTGATGATCCGGCATAACTGCCAGAAGTGCATCGGACTCACGGAGAACTTTTTCCCAATTGCCCGCACTGACAGCGGAGCTGATCGCTGTTTCATAAGATTGCAGACAAACACTGTATGCCGTCTGAAAATTTTTCTCTGACAAACGCCATTCTTTTATTGCCGAATCAAACTCACCACTGTTAAAATATTTTTCACCGGAAATCTGTTTTTCCGACGCCGTTTTATAAGTTGCAAAGTTCAATACCTTACTGAATTTTCCGGCTCTTGCTTTCGCCTGTTGGACCCCATTTCGCAAACTCTTTGCCTGTTCACAAACGGGACCTTGTTTTTTGATCCACTTTATTTCTTTTTCAAGGGTTTCGGCATTGCGTTTCATGCTTTTCAGATACGCCAGACGGGAATTGGCTACCGTGGTGACTTTCAAATCGTTCAAATTGGACTCCAACTGCTTGAAAGCGGCATTCATTTTTTGGATGTGTACCTGAAAAGGTGCATCATAAGTTTTGGCATTGATCCCATCAATAGCTTGATTCAATTCAAAGCGCCGTTCCACGATCTCCCCATACAATTTTTCCAATTCTGCTGAAATATTGTTTGACGGGGGAACAACGGGAGGCTTGGGCTCCGACTTCACAGGTGGTACCGGCGCAGGCGCAGGAACGGGCGCTTCTTTTTCAGAGCTGGTAAAATAATACCCCGCTCCCCCTGCTCCCAGTAAAAAAATCATAATCAGCGCCGCCGCCCATTTGGAAAAGCGCCCCTTTTTCGGAACTTTGGCAGATTTGATCTTCTTGCCCCCCAGCGCAGCGGCAAAATCGGAGCAACAGGCAAAACGGTCTTTGGGATTTTTGCTCAAAGCTCTGGCAATCGCTCTGGCAATAGCCGGGGAAACACCGGTCAGCATTTCAGGCACAATGTTGAGGGCACAATTGCGTACATTGTCTTTATCGGCACTGTCAAAGGGGGGATTACCCGAAAACACTTCATAGAGAGTTGCCGCAAGAGAATATTGATCTGAAGCTGCTGTTTGCGGTCTGCATATCCACTGTTCAGGGGACATATAAGGAACTGTTCCGCTGGTATCTTCGTGACTGTCTTTGGTGACTTTGGACAAACTTGAGTGGATCTGTGCCGCAAGTCCGAAGTCAAGGAGTTTGATATCGCCGTTGCGGTCAACCATAATGTTGGCTGGCTTGATATCACGGTGGATGATCTGGCGTTTATGGGCGTAGTCAAGGGCTTCAGCGATCTGATGGGTCAGCTTGATCACCAGCTCTTCGTTGAAGCTTCCCTCATCCTGTTTGCGGCGCAGAAAATAACGCAGTTCTTCGCCGTCAACGTATTCCATAATCAGAAGGTAACCGCCGGAAACAGGATCTTGTTCAAGATTCTTGTAATTGGCGATATATTGATGGTTCAGCTGCTGGACCAACTCAAAATTTCTTTTGATGGTATCCATTTCCCAGCCGCTTGCTGCCAGTTCCTGGGAAAGGGTCTTGAGTGCCACTTCAATGTTGCTGACTTCATCAAAACAGCGGTAAACGACACCCATGCCTCCCCGCCCCAGTTCAGCAAGGACTTTGTAGCGGTTCATGATCAGATCGCCGACAGAGAATCTGCCCTCCGTTTTACGCACACGACTGCCCGGAACGGTCAACACAACATCTGCACTGCCGCCTGCATGTTCACGATCAGGAGCCATTGTTTTATCACGTTCATCCATTTTATATACCTGCAATATTAAACATACTTCTTTAATATAGCACACCAGTATTTTATTTTCAATCCACAAACACTTGAAAACAAATATTATCGCAAACAATAAAATGGTACCATTCTATGGAACAGTATATAAATCAAGCCTTTATGATTTAATTATTCCGTTCCCCGCCTGTGAATCGGGGGCGGAACGGGAAAAAAGACATGCGGTTGTTTTTGCGTCCGGGAAGACCGGAAAAAGCGAATAATTTAATTATAAATTCTTTATG
>JAGBWB010000250.1 GCA_017629975.1 Lentisphaeria bacterium | reverse complement strand
GCAATAATAGATTCCGCTTCGGCAGCAAGTTTTTTCTGTTCATCATCAAGGCCCAGCTCTTCCAGTTCAGAAGAAAGCATATTGACAATGTAGTTGACCTTGCCTGCGAAATCAGCTTTTGAAACGGCGGTGCGGGAGCCTTTTCCGGCGGGGACACATTCATTTCCGGCAAGGCGGCGGAGCGTTTCAATATAGATATCTCCGAGAGCTTTGCCGTCGGAGCTGACTCCTGAAAGCATGGCTGTTGTCCAGCAGCCCACAAAGCACACTGCCGCCGCCAGATTTTCGGGAGCGATGATGTCAATGGTCTGACTGGAGTTGTGCCAGTGTCTGCCGCATCCGGGGTGCATGGGCCACAGCACAGGAACGCCCACCATGGGATCGGAAATAGCCTGATCATCCTGAAAATCACCGTAAGCAAACTCTTTGATCTTCCAGGGAATGAGATGTTCCAGTTTGGAAACAGTTTCGCGCATAAGGGCGTTGCCGGAAGATGCAAGAGGCGGCGGAGACATGAAAAGACGCATGGCTTTTTCATTGTGTCTGAGGGGCATGGCGTCCATATTGATGGCGCCCAGAACCTTTTTGCCTCTGATATGATCGGTATAAGCGGCAAAACCGTGGAACTCAAGAGAGAAAACGATCCTCAAGGTATGTTCCGGCAGAGGGATCGTGCCTGCGGCAATAAGTTTTTTCAGCTGTTTTGCAATCTTAATACAGGCACAGACGCCGGAGGAGTTGTCATCAGCAAGGGGTTCGTAGAGATGTGAAATGAGCCACACCTCTTCATCAGAGCGTCCTTTGATGGTGGCGGTGACAGTGGGCAGAGTCGCTTCAAAACATCTGGCATCGCAATCGGCGTTGACCATGACCAGACCTTTTCTGAGAGCTTCCCGGAGTTTGTCACCGGTGCGGGGAGAGACACAGAATCCCACATAGTTGGGCTCGGCACAGGAAAAGTGCCATCTTTTGCCTTTGGTATTGCCATTTCCCCAGAGAATGCCGTCAGGAGAGTTGTAACGGTTCACCAGATAGTCGCTGACCACACCGGCACATCCCAGCTCAAGGGCATTTCTGAGCTGGTCGCCACTGGGGTGACACTCAGGAGGGAGCATACAGAGAGTATTGTCAGTATCGGCACCTTTGAGAACATCATAATAACTGATGAGCTTGAAATATTTTCCGCCTTCAGGAAGTCCTGCGGAGCCGTGCATCACATGAAAGGGATGCCTTTCATAATCTGCGATCACAGGATCATCAAAGGCAGCGGGAATATTTTCAATGGTGAGTTTACCTTTGGAACACTCCCAGGCATAGGGCATAAATTTATCCTGAAAGACAGACTTTCCGTCAACAGGAAATTCAACAACCTCCACATCAAGTCCGGCTTTGCGGGCAAGTTCAGCAGCAAATTCAGCTGAGGCACGATTGGCTGAGTGATTATGTTTCAGCTCAAGGGCGGTCATGGCGTTGATGTCAGAGAGAAGTCCTTCAACATTGATGCCGTTGAGTATTTTCTGGTAGAGATTGGCATAATTCATAAAAATATTCCCCTTTTTTTAATCCTGAAGCAAATACTGCAAGATAATATATGCCTGAGAAAGAGTTTTTTCAAGAGCATTCAGAAAAAAAACGACACCATAAAAAAAGGAATGCCGTTTTTTTAATATGGGCACTCCTTAAAAAATCCAGGCAGATTTTATTTATTCAAAGTTTCCAGAGCTGCGGCAATAAGTTTGGGAGCCGTGTCAACTTCGGGACTGGTGGCAAAAGGTTCTGTTTCATAGCCGCCGCGCTCAAAACTTTCAGGCATGGGGATATATCCGCATTTGCCCTGGGCGAGAGTGGCGATAAGGGTGCGCTTATAAGGAGAAGCGGCACGGATCCCCTGAGCCACACCATTGAAAGGTTCACCGGGCAGCGTGATGAAAGCAAGATCTTTGCTGAGAGTCAGAGCCAGGAGTTCGCACTCCTGAAACTTGCCTTCGTTGCCTTCGCATCCGAGAAGACGCTGGGCAAACATACGCAAGACAGTGGCATCCCCTTTGGCAAGGTCCTCACTGGTCATGTCGCCCCGGTTGTCCAGACTGGCTTCAGGGATGGTTTCAAGCACCTTGCGGGCGTCGGCAAGCTGCTGCGCCGTCACAGTGCGGTATGCCATCTTGAAGATGGTCTTTTTGAAGCTCAACTCTGAATCATCCACTTTTTCCAGTTTCTTGAGCAGTTCGCAGATGATCTGACCGTAGCCTCTGCCGATACGCAGAGCCTCGTTGTAATTGGTCTGGTTCCGCAGGGTGGTCACATCGAAGTGGTTGATGTCTCCGGAGCAATCTGTCAGAGTCATGACGGGGACATCTTCACACAGCTGATACTGGATCTCGCGCTCCATGCGTCCGAACCAGTCGGCAGAGACAAAATCGCCGCCGATGGTATCGCCGTGGTTGGCAAGGTTCACCAGAATGGCGGCAATGCGCCCTTCCTGCTTTACAGCCACAGCAGAAATGGTTCTGTCATAGTCGCCGTCGGGCTTGACGATGTCGGGATTGCACTTGCCGGGATTGGTGATTACTTTGCCGCTTTTCATCCAGAAACGGCGGACGTAAGCGTAGGGATTGGAATTCACAGAAGCCGCTTCAAAGGAGCTTTCGCGCATGTTGGCGGCAGCCTCTTTGAGTGCGGTCACAGTTTTGGCAATGATTTCATCAATATATGTCTGTTTCTGAGCGTCAATATCGCGCCGGATCTCAGATCCGGTATGAGTATGGGTACAGCTGATCATCAGATTGTCAGCGAAGTCAAGTCCAGCCTTTTTGGCGGCGCTCCGCAAAGCATTGAAAAAATCCGGACTTGATCCGCAGAGATCATAGACCACAAAACCGCCTGTGACGCCCTCTTTCTCAACCAGAAGAACTTTGACAAAAAGATCATCGTAAACACCCCGGTTGGGACGTTTATTAAAATATCCAGCCAGAGGGAACTCCCGGGGAGGAGTGATGATCTGAGAAGCAAATCCTGTTCTGACCATAGTAGAAAATCCTTGATTTACAGATACAAAAACTCCTCCGGCCGTTGAAGACCGGAGGAATCTTTGCACACAATTGTTTTTGTGTTACTTGACAGCCACAGCCTTGCCGCCCTGCTGAGCAGACTTGTGGGCTGCTTCGCAAAGCTGCAGATTGCGCAGGCCTTCTCTGGCGTTGATCGCCTTGCCGGCGAGGACAGATTCGGCGTGATGCTCAATGAGTGACTGATAGATGTTGGGGAAAGACCTGGGATGGAGTTTGCGGACTCCGGCGGCCGTTTCCATTTCCAGACGGATCTTGTAGGGTTCATCCTCCTTACCGGAAAGCTGGAACATGCTGCCGTAGGAACGCAGCACACCCTCAGTTCCGTAGATTTCGTAACCCAGATTGGAAAGAGTTCCAACCAGACCGCCGCGGGGTTCGCTGAAAGCGACCTTCACAGAACCCTTCATACCGTTTGCCATGGTGAACTTGATGTAAGCACCGTCTTCGGCAACGATATTCATGGTCTTGGGCAGATAAACGCAGCTCACTTCAACGATGCGTGAACCGAAAATGAATTCGGACACATAGAAGCAGTGAGAAGCCACATCTCCGATGGGACCGCCCATTTCCTCGATCTTGGAGCAGCGCCAGGTGGCAGCTTCAGCAGGATCGTATCCGAAGGCAAATTCCATGTGGAAACAGCAGTCGTTCACATCGCCCAGTTTACCGGCGCGGACATACTTTTTCGCCATGACGTTATAGGCGTTGTAAACCATCATGTGGTCAACGGAAAGACAAAGTTTCTTTTCGGCGGCCAGGTCCACCATTCTTTTTGCATCAGCAGGAGTGGTGGCAATGGGTTTTTCAACAATGACGTGTTTTCCGGCTTCCATAGCTTTGATAGCGATCTCAGCGTGGGAAGCATTGTTGGTGGCAACGTAAACAGCATCGATATTCTTGTCTGCCAGAATGGCGAAGTATGCGAGATAATCTTCTGCCATTTGTTCACGGGCTGCCATTTCAGCGGCAACGGTGGTGTCAAGCACGGCTCTGTATTTTTGCACTTGTGCATCAGTAGGATCAGCCAAGAGATACAGGATCTCTGCCTGTTTTACGCCTTCTGCAATGTTTTCATAGCGGTCGGTCATATCAATAGACAGTACTGCTACGGCAAAGTCAGCATTGGCTTTTCCGTCTGCCACAACAGCGGTAAAGTTGACGTTGGTATGTACGTTATAGATGTCGCCACCTTTCACGTAAATATCCTG
>JAGBWB010000020.1 GCA_017629975.1 Lentisphaeria bacterium | reverse complement strand
CTTCGGCAACGGTGGGAGCGGCAACGCCCAGATCCAGAGCACTCTGGCTGGTCCATTTACCGGTACCCTTCTGACCGGCGGCGTCGAGGATGATGTCAACGACGGGCTTGCCGGTTTCGGGATCGGTCTTGGTGAAGATGTTGATGGTGATCTCGATGAGGTAGCTCTCCAGATCGCCCTTATTCCACTCGGCAAAGACTTCGTGGAGTTCAGCGGCGGAGAGACCGAGGAGCTGCTTCATGATGAAGTAGGCTTCGCAGATCATCTGCATATCGCCGTATTCGATACCGTTGTGGACCATCTTGACATAGTGACCGGCACCGTCATTGCCCACCCATTCGCAGCAGGGCAGACCGCCGCAGACCTTGGCAGCGATAGCCTGGAAGATGGGTTTGACATAGGGCCATGCTTCGGGAGCGCCGCCAGGCATGATGGCGGGACCCAGCAGAGCGCCTTCTTCACCGCCGGAAACACCGGCGCCGATGAAGTTGATGCCCTTTTCAGCCAGAGCTTTGGTGCGGCGGATGGTGTCGGGGAAGAAGCTGTTGCCGCCGTCGATAAGGATATCGCCCTTATCCAGGTAGGGGACCAGCTGGTCAATGAGGGCGTCCACAGCGGCGCCGGCCTTGACCATCATCATGATGCGGCGGGGGGATTCCAGATTGTCGCACAGCTCCTGGATGGAGTGGCAGCCGATGAATTTCTTTCCGGCGCCGCGGCCGTTGACGAAGTTGTCAACTTTTTCCACGGTACGGTTGTAAACGGCACAGGTGAAGCCGTTGCGTTCCATGTTGAGGACGAGGTTCTCGCCCATAACGGCAAGACCGATCAGACCGATATCTGCTTTTTTCATTTTTTTTATTCCTTACAATATTTTATATGATTCAAGAGCTTGTTTTCAGCTTGCATCAGACGCCGCTGAAGGCGGAGAATCCGCCGTCAACAGGCAGAACGATACCGTTGACGAATCCGGCGGCTTCTTCATCCAGGAGGAAGAGGAGAGCGCCGGTGAGGTCTTCGGGAGCACCGAATTTACCCATGGGGGTGTGGCTCAGGATGGTGTTTCCGCGGGCGGTGAGAGAACCGTCGGTGTTGGTCAGAAGAGCGCGGTTCTGGTCGGTGAGGAAGAATCCGGGAGCGATGGCGTTGACGCGGATACCCACCTTGGAGAAGTGAACAGCCAGCCACTGGGTGAAGTTGCTGATGGCAGCCTTGGCACCGGAGTAGGCGGGGATCTTGGTCAGGGGGCAGAAAGCGTTCATGCTGGAAATGTTGATGATGGCACCGCCGTTGCCGGCAGCCATATCACGGGCGAAGACCTGAGTGGGGAGCAGAGTACCCAGGAAGTTCAGATTGAAGACGAAACCGACGCCTGCGGGATCAAGATCAAAGAAGGTGGTGAGACCTTCCACTTTCTGCATCATATCTTCTTTGGTGAGGAACTCTTTGCTGGTGGTGCCTTTGGGGTTGTTGCCGCCGGCGCCGTTGATGAGGATATCGCAAGTACCCAGTTCAGCCTTGATGATCTCGTTGGCTTTCTGGAGACTTTCCAGTTCCAGAACGTTGGCGGCGAGGCCGAGGGCTTTTCCGCCTTCGGCGTTGATTTTATCAGCCACTTTTTTGGCATTTTCTTCACGGAGATCGAGGATAGCGACTTTGGCGCCGCTTTTGGCCAGAGCTTCAGCCATAACGCTGCACAAAATTCCGCCGCCGCCGGTGACGACTGCGACCTTGCCTGTCAAATCAACTTTCATTTCAAGACTCCTTTTTGTCTTTATTGAGTTGCGCTTACAACGCAGGGCAGAACCTGTACGTTGAAAGCAAAATATATTCCTGATACTTAATATACTCTCTTAACAAAGTCTTGTCAAGAGTTCCCCACTCAAAAAAAGAGAATTACCCCTGTTTTTACTTGCGGGGCATAAAAAACCCGGTCTCCTGAATGAGGGGACCGGGCGTGTAAGAGATATCCAACAGCTGAAGATCAGTTGTCTTTGGGGGCGCGTGCGATGGGTTCAGAGGCGAGGGTCTGGATCCACTCCACATTGGGGAAGTGATCCTTGTAGTAGGAGCGGATCAGGGTTTCAAGGCCTGCGGTTCCGTACTCCCAGTCAAGGAATTTCTCGCCCAGAGCCTTTTTCACATTGGTCTGGTCAAAGATGATATCAGATGAGAAGTAGGGGAAGAGGTCGCCCACGAAACGGGCCATGAGTTTGCTGTCCACCTGGCTGCTGTCGTTGATGCCCACGGTGAGTCCGTCGATTCTCAGGATGCCGCAGATGGTGTCGCGGATCTCTTTGGTGGTCAGGGGACTGTCGCCGGTGATGTGATAGGCGGTGTTGGTCACAGGCTTCTGGAAGAGAGCTGTGATGGCCTCCTGCACATAGTCGATGGGCACGAAGTAAACGTGTTCAGAGGGAACGGTTGAAAAGGTCATGCTGAGGTTGATCCACTCCGTCTGGGGGATGCCGGCGCGGGAGCAGTTGTGGCTCTTGAACTTGCCCAGAAATTCAAGGATACGATAAAAGGCGAGAGGTTTGCGGATCCTGCCGTCGCTGCGTCTGCCGGTGACGATGGCGGGACGGTAGACAGAGAAGGGGATCCCGGAGTTGCGGACGAGGAACTCAGCTTTGTATTTGCTCTCTTCGTAGGGATTGTTGACTCCGCTGTCAATGGGGTTGTCTTCAATGGCGGTGCCGCAGAGCTTACCTGCGATATAGGCGGTTCCCACATAGTGGAACTCTTTCACCTTGAGGAGCTGAGCCAGCTTGACCACATTTTCGGTGCCGTGGTAGTTGATCTTGAAGACTCTTCCGGTGGGATCTTTGCCCAGATTCACGTCGGCGGCGCAGTGGAAAACGATATCCACGCCTGCCATGAGGGGATCTTTTGCCATGGCTTCAGGATCAATGGTGGTCACGTCGCCGTCAATGGCGGTGATGTGAGAAAGGATCTCATCAGCCAGTTCGGGGCATCCGTCAAAAACGCATTCGTCGCGGATGATCTCAGCGGTGCGCTCCATGGCGCTCTTGCCGCCGGAGGGGCGGGCAAGACAGACAAATTCATAATCTTTGCGCTCACGCAGCAGAGCAACGGCAAAGGCGCTGCCCACAAGTCCGGTAATGCCGGTCAGGAAGACTTTTTTCATAGTTTCACTCCTCAGAGGTAAGCCGGATATGACGCAGCGGGACACATCCGTTCAGTTACAAGTTTCACAATTCTCAATTTTACAGTAAACCATCTAATATACACCACTTGTTTAAAAATTACAAGTATTGTATAAAAAATAATACAAATGAGGCTCCGGCTCCTCAGCCCAGAAGGTTTTCGAGGCGGTCGGCACACTGTTCCACTTTGGCGCGGAGTTGATCCAGCTCCTCTTCTGAGGGGTCGTAGTTCTCGGTGTTGAGTTGCTTCAGGATCAGATCCAGAGCGGCGAAGATCTTATCCAGGTCGCGGCAATGGCAATGGTCGTGATCCTCTTCACACTGGTGGTCAAGGCGCTCTTCCACAAGTTCCATGATGGTGCTTCTGAGGGGGGCTTTGCTTTCATCCATAAGGCGGTTGTAGTTGCCTGAAAGATCTTCAAAGCGCTCTTCCAGAAAGTTGAGGAAGACGGCTTCCTGAGCTTCGTCGGCGTAATCCAGTTCGCCGTGGGGGAATGCGCGGGCGAAGAAGCGGTCAAAGGTCATGTCTCTTGCGGCGCAGTTATCAAGGATGAATCCGTCGATCTCCTCAGGGGAGAGGGGGGAGCCCACCTGGCGGAGCATGACGCCGAAGTCGGAGGTTTCTCCGGCGGAGATGGCGAGTCCGTCGGGGAGTTCCTCATTTTCCCCGCTGCCGTCTGAAGAATATTCTTCACCAGCGCCTGCGAGGGCGAAGACGCTGTGGTCGCCGTCGGTCCGCATTTCAATGGAGTCGCACTCTCTGATGAACTCCTCCACCGAGGCGCCTGCTGAGGCAAGTTCTTCAGCGCCCAGATAGAATGCCCAACCGATCTGGTGGGGGAGTTCCAGATAGTCCCGGAACTTTTCCACCACTTTGATCATGGCCTTTTCATAGTCGCCGATCCACTTGTCTTTCGCCTCATCGCTGCGTTCTTCCCGGGGGCGGTAACTGATTTCAAACTCTCCGTTGTCGGGGTCGGTGAGCTGGAGTATGAGGGCGTCTCCCTCTTTGAAGTCCAGTTCGCGGAAAAGCTCCCGGCAGTCAAAGACGGTGAGGGTGACAAGGGTGGTGGGCGCCAGATGCTGGTGCAATGTGCTGTTGGCGTCGGAATCGGCTTCAAGGTAGTCCAGGATCTGTTCATGGCCCACGAGCATATTGTAATGGAGCGCTTCACTGAAGGGAAGTGTGATCTCTTTCCGGGGGAGCGGTTCATCATCGTAAAGGAGCTCCGCATCAGAGGGGAAGACATCTTCAGAAAGGAAAGGGGTCAGCCGGGAACCGGGGAAGAGGACGCCCTGTTCTATTTCCCACTTTTCGGGGGTGACGGCAAAGGGGATGCGGCAGAAGTAGTGCATCTTGAGTTCGCACTCCCAGCTGTCGGTGTGGAAATAGTTGGCGTCGCCGTCAATGAGCTGCTCCAGGCGTTTGAGGAGTTCATCATCTCCGGGGGCGCCCAGCTGAGCGGCGATGTCGGCGAGTTTGAAAATGCCGGGGGCGTTTTCAAGGACATGATCTATTTCACGGATGGAAATGCGTTTTTTTTCTTCTTTGGAACTCACAGCTCACCTCCCGCCGAAACCGGCAAATGTTGAAAGTTTTTCCGCAAGGAGCATCTTGAACTGCTCCACTTCAAGTTCTTTGAGATAATCAATGGTGACGGCATCTTTGATGTCAAAGCTGCCGCTGCGGAGTCTTCTGAGCGCCGCAAGAGTGCCGCCGCAGCCGAGTTTGGCGCCCACGTCGTGGCAGAGGGAGCGGACATAGGTTCCTTTGGAGCACTCCAGAATAAATTCGCAGTCGGGGAGCGCCACTTTTTCCACCTTGATGGCGTTGATGTGGATGGGGCGCGCTTCGCGCTCGATCTCAACGCCTTTGCGTGCCAGTTCGTAAAGTTTCTTCCCTCCCACCTTGACGGCGGAAACCATGGGGGGCATCTGCATCTGATCCCCCTCAAAGGATTTGAGAGTCTCAAGAAGCTCTTCTTCAGTGACATTGACCTCTTTTTCAGAAATGACTTCACCATCCAGATCGTATGAATCCGTTTCAATGCCCAGGCGCAAACAGCACTGATAGACCTTGTCCGACGCCATGAGCTTGTCGCTGAACTTGGTGTATCCGCCCAGCACGATCACCAGCAGTCCGGTGGCGGCGGGATCAAGGGTGCCGCAGTGCCCCACTTTGGGGATATTGTAGCGGTTTCTGAGAAAGTTGACCACATCAAAGCTGGTCCACCCGGCGGGTTTGTCAATGGAAAGGATCCCGTTTCCGGAAAAGATGGGCAGATGGTGTTTTTTGGGGTTGTAACGCATAGTCAAGTCAAATTCCTTAAATCAAATATGTCCATGTCATCAAAATAATTCAGGTTGTTCATCAATTGTCTGCGCCCCTTTCGCAGGGAGAGCGGGGACTTTGGCAGGAGCGGGGGGCTCATCAAAGAGTCCTGGCTGTTCCTCCGTTCCGGGGGCCTCTTCCTGCTCCGTTTCAGGAACGGTGAGAGGCTGTTTCAGAAAATCCTCAAGGGCGGCGATGGTGATGCCCAGTTTCCGCGCCTTGACCAGTTTTGAGGAGTTGTCATTCACATCCGCCGCCACCAGAAGAGAAAGCTCTTTTGTGACTGTATCAACGGCGGTGTATCCCTTTGTTTTGGCGAGTTCAACATAGTAGGAGCGCTTTTCGGGCATCTTGCCTGTGAAACAGACGGTGGGGGCGCCCTTGTCAGGACTCTTTTCCCGCAGGGGGGTGACGGCGGAAAGGAGTTCGTCTATCTCCTCCTTTCTCATTTCAAAGGCTTCGGTCAGTGCTTTGGCGCGTTCAGGTCCGATGCCGGGAATGACGCTCAGACGGTCGGCGGAGGCCTCACGGAGCTGCTGAAAATCCAGATCTTCAAGGAGCAGTTTGGCGATGTTGGGGCCTACGTTTGGGATGTTCAGAGAGGCAAGAAGCTGATACTCAGGGATGTTCCGCACCCGCTGAAGCTCCTTCAGGAGATTTGAGGCGGACTTTTCCGCGAAGCCCTCCACCATGAGCAGATCTTTTGCCGTCAGGCGGAAAAGGTCGCTCAGATGGCGCACCTGACAGATGTCAACAAGTTTTTTAAGGGTGCTTTCGCCCAGATTCTCCACATCCAGAGCCTTGACCGCAGCGGCGAGACGCTGAAGAGAGGTGCCGGGACATTCAGAGTTGACACAGACCAGCTCAGGGCCTTTGCGCTCAAGAGAAGCGCCGCAGGCAGGACAATGGGTGATGAGAGGTGAACGGCGGTTTTCCCCGGGTTCAGACGCTGAAATGTAGGGGATCACATCACCGGCACGCTCCACAGTAATGGTGTCGCCGATATGAAGATCCATGTCAATGATGTTCTGCACATTGTGCAAAGTGGCGCGTTTGACGGTGACGCCTGAAAACGCCACAGGCTCCATGAGCGCCACGGGGGTCAGGTTGTTTTTCCCGAAGCTCCACTCCACATCCAGCAGGCGGCTCTGCCGCTTCACGTTGGAGTATTTATAGGCGATCTCGCCTCTGGGGTGGTGGGCGGTGCTGCCCAGGGATTCCGCAAAGGCTTTGTCGGCAAATTTTATGACAACGCCGTCCATGGGATAGGGGAGAGCGGCGATTTTTTCAAGGAGATGCTCCCATTCATCTGCCAGACGGTCTAAAGAGGTGTCAAAAGAGACAAGAGCGTAATCCACCAGAGTGAGCTTTGCTCCCTGAGCGATCATGGCGTCGATCTCTTTGAGTCCCATGATGCCCGCCACGGCGTTCCGGGGATTTTTGTAGAAACCGCCGTCCTTGCGGCGGATATGGCTGTAAATGTTCACAAAATCATCTGAACGGATCACCACTTCGCCCCGGGCGCTCCGGTCAAGAGGACCGATATATCCGGGAGCTTCAAGTTCAATGAGGGGGAGCTTGCCAGTCACATCCTCCCCTGTTTCCCCGTCGCCCCGGGTGGCAAGGGTGGTTCCGTCAAAGGCGGCTGAGATGCCGTCGTACTTGGGCTGGACAAGGAGTTTTTCCTGAGGTGTTCTGGCAAATTTGCGCGCCCATTCAAGGACCGCCTCAAGAGAGTAGGCTTTGTCAAGAGAGAGCATGGGCGTCCTGTGGCGCACCTTCCCCGCCGAAACCACAAGGGGGGTGTGGATGGCGTTGACCAGAGGATGCTCCGGCGCTCTGCGGCGCAGCTCTTCCAGAAGCAGATCGTAGTCGGCGTCGGCGATTTCGGGCGCGCCCTTTTCCCAGTAGAGTTTATTGTGGTAGCCGATCAACCCGATCAGGGTATCCAGTGCCATTCCGGCAAGATCTTCCCAGAGACTCATAAAGGCTTTCACTCCTTCAAAAAATTACAATTCCCTGCCGGGAGTGCCGCCTGAACGCAGCACCCGTGCGGCATGACACATGGCAAGAGCCAGGGCATCGGTACTGTCGAGGGGGATATCTTCGATCTTTATCCCCAGTTCGGCGGCGATCATGATGGCGATCTGCTCTTTTGAAGCACCGCCTCTGCCTGTTGCGGCGCGTTTGGCAACGGTGGGGGCATAGGCAAAACTCTGTATACCGTTGACGCTCAACGCCGCAAGGATAGCTCCCCGTGCCATGCCGAGGATGATGGCTGTCCCCGCATTTTTGCCCACGAAAGGCTCTTCAAGGACGGCGCAGTCGGGGTGGAACGTTTCCACAAGTTCACATACCCCTGAATACAAACGCCTCACACACTGGGAGTGAGGCAATCTGGGGGAGTTGGCAATAACGCCGCAGTCGATGACTGAGAATCTCCCCCCTGTTTCGGCTTTGATCACCCCGTAACCCGTGGTGCGGATCGCGGGGTCTATTCCGAGAACGATCATTCGGCAGCTCCGAAAGCGGCGGTAACTTCAAAGAGTTTTTCCTCCGCCAGATGGGGTGCCATGAACTGGACTCCCACAGGCATACCGCTTTCAGGATCGGTGCCGCAGGGCATACTCAATCCGCAGTTGCCTGAGATGTTGAGAGCGATGGTGAAGATGTCAGAAAGATACATCTGCAAGGGATCGCTCTTGGCGCCGAATTTGAACGCCACAGCCGGAGTCACAGGGGTCATGAGGATATCGCACTTTTCAAAGGCAGAAGCAAAGTCCTTGCGGATCAGAGTTCTGACCTTCTGGGCGCGCAGATAATAGGCGTCATAGTAACCGCTGGAAAGAACATATGTCCCCAGCAGGATACGGCGTTTCACCTCGTTGCCGAATCCGGCACCGCGGCTCTTGAAGTAGGTTTCGTTGAGGTCGCCTGCTTCCACCCGGGCGCCGTAGCGCATACCGTCAAAGCGGGCGAGATTGGCGCTTGCTTCGGCGGTGGCGAGGATGTAGTAAACGGTGACGGCGTATTTGGAGTGGGGCAGAGAGACGTTGACGATCTCTCCGCCGAGAGTTTTCACCTTTTCAATGGCTTTATCCAGCTGTTCTTTGACGCCGGCATCCAGACCGGAAGTGAAATACTCTTCAGGCAGTCCCACCTTCACCCCCGCAAGGGAGCGTGCCTCAGCGCCTCTGAGGGCGGCGGCGGCAAAATCGGGGACAGCTTCATCCAGACTGGTGGAGTCCAGAGGATCTTTGCCGCAGATGATGCCGCTGAGGATCGCGGAGTCCACCACATCGTTTGTCATGGGACCGATCTGGTCAAGACTTGAGGCAAAGGCCACAAGACCGCTGCGGGAGACCCGTCCGTAGGTGGGCTTGACGCCCACGATGCCGCAGAAAGCCGCAGGCTGACGGATGGAGCCGCCGGTGTCGCTGCCCAGCGCCGCAGGAACGAATCCCGCCGCCACAGCCGCCGCGGAACCGCCTGAGGAACCGCCGGGGACCCGGCTGGTATCCAGAGGGTTGCAGGTTCTTTTCACAGCGCTGTTTTCGCAACTGGAACCCATGGCGAACTCATCCATGTTGAGTCTGCCGAAGGGAATGAAACCTTTGGCGGTGAGCTTGTTGACCGCCGTTGCAGAGTAGGGGGAGACCACCTTTTCAAGGATCTTTGAAGCGCAGGAGCAGGTTTCGCCTGTCACACAGATGTTGTCCTTGATGCCGATGGGGATACCGTCCCAGTCGCTCAGGGCTTTCCCCTCTTTGCGGCGGGCGTCTGATTCAGCGGCAAGAGCCATGATCTTATCGGCGTCGTACTTGATGAAAGCGCCGATCTCGCCGTCTTTTGCGGCGACAGCGTCAAGGCAGCGGCGGCAGAGTTCCACAGAGGTGAGTCTGCCTGATTTAAGCTCTTCAGCAAGAGCGTGGATGGTAAATGATTTATCAGCCATTTTTCAACTCTCCGATCCGGGCATGACCCGGGGCAGCCGGATCAGTTCGCCG
>JAGBWB010000249.1 GCA_017629975.1 Lentisphaeria bacterium | reverse complement strand
TTCCCTCAGATCTTTTGAGATTTCAAGAAAAACATCCTGCTGTCTTGAACAGCTTCCGGGGAAGGGTATATGGGTGCCGATGATGACTGTTTTGCCCCGGGTGTGGTCAAGGGCGCTTTTGATAAACTCCTCCTGCTCAGGGGAGAATTGCCGCTCTCTCTGCTGAAGCAGAGTAATGATGGCGCTTTCCGGATCAAGATCAAAAAGCTGATCCGCTTCCTGTCCCATGAGCCTTGAAAAAAATCCAAGTTCTCTGTGTATGGCACATTCGGCAAAGGGGATACCAAAGGTTTTCCGCCATTTGAGATAGTATTCAAACCCCGCTTCAAGGTTTGCATATTCATCCAGCAGCAGCGGTTTACGGGAAACGGTGTCTCCCAGATTAAGGACTGCTCCGGCTCCGGTTGTACGGATCACCTCTCCCAGTTTTTCAAGGCGTTCCCCATCGGACATGTCACTGTGGCGCCTGTCACTCAAGTGGAGATCGCTTATGACCAATACTTTCATAATTCAGCCATGACCTCTGCGTAAGAACGTTTATTGCTTGTGACCTTTTCAACAGGAATATGGTCCGTGTTCCAGGGCTCGAGCAGTTTGACGGAACCGTCATCTGCGATTTCAAAGGTGCAGAGAGCGGCGTTGAAAGATACACCGCAGTAACCTGTGACACCGGCTTTCTCTTTAAGATAGTGCGTAGCGGCTCCGACAGAGGCTCCGTGTCCCACCAGCAGAACCTCCCGTGCAGGGGGCGCGGCGATGAGTTCTTCAAGGAAATTAAATACCCGTTTTTGAACATCTTCAGCAGGTTCAGGCCCTTTGAGAACGATCCAGGGATATTCAAGGGTTGCATCAGGGGCGATGTTGGAGTAGTTGCTGCGGATCTCTTCCAGGGTCATCCCCGGACAGACGGCATCATCATAAAAGAGCCTTTCCTGAAAGCGGGGTTCCGGAATGACCGTTACACCGCAGACAGCGGCGGCGATCGTGGCCGTTTCCATGGTGCGGGCGTAGGGTGATGAGATGATCAGACCTTTGAAGTTTTCTTTTTTCAGACGGTTTCCCAGACGTTCCGCCTGTTCCCGCCCCAGGGGGGTGAGGACATAATCGTTGTCGGGAAGTTCATAGTTGGCTCCTTTGGGCATATCATCAATGGCGGGTTGACCGTGGCGTGTAATTCTCAGGATCATTTTACAGCTCTCCAATGATACTCTTCCTGAAAGCCCAGTGCTTCCAGTTTTTTTGTCCGTTCGGCGGCGGCGTGGACCGCACTGGCTCTGTGGGCATCAGAACCCACTTCAAAAAGGATCTTTTCGTCGCGGATCCTCTTCAGGAAGTCCAGATAGACAGGATCCTCAAAGTAAGGACGGTTGATTTCCAGGGCTTTGCCTGATTCTTTGGCAAGATGCAGTATATCTTCAAGGAAGTTCTGCGGAATAAGGCCCCAGTGCCACATGGGGATGTCACCGCTGCGCTCCCAGCGGACTCCCTCACCGAAAGGATGTCCGATGAAATCAATGTTTGTATTGTATTTCAAGGCATTGGTGATGCATTTGTATTCCCAAGCAATGTATTCCTCAATGTTTTTTCCGGATTTGGGAGAGTCGTGGACTGAGCCGATGACATAGTGGAGTCCCAGCTTTTCGCGTCCTCCTCTGCCGCAGAAGTCGCTGCCGTCATCTTTGAGGTCTGCTTCAACGCCGAAAAAGACATTATTCCGGGGAAACTCCGGCGAATAAAACTCTGCAGCCAGCTCTTCAAGGCAGTAAAAGGGATGTTTGGGGGAGTTGTTGCAATGTTCAACGATCCCCACATAAACGCTGCCGGCTTCTCTGGCGGCGGCGAGCTGTTCTGCCGCTTTGGGGCGGGGAGGATCATCCTCTTTCCGCACCCGGTAAAATGAGGCGTGTATATGATAATCACTTTGTATAAGCATAATAAAGGCTCCTTGCAGTTTGTTCATATAATTTACACCGTTAAAATCTTTTTGCAACTATCTTTTAATAATTTGGTGGAAAATATAAGGAATGAGTGCTATCTTAAATGGAAGAATCAGGAAAAAAGGTGAAATAGAATTTATGGAACAGCTGCTTTTTACCGATGTCCGTCTCGTTGACGGCTCCGGGAAGGCATCTTTTGCCGCAGATGTGGCAGTGAAAGATGACCGTATTGCTGAAGTCGCTCCCGCCGGAACTCTCAAAAAAACGGGGAGCTCTGTCGTTGACGGAAAAGGTCTCGCCCTGACTCCGGGATTTGTGGATGTCCACTCCCACTCAGATGCCCGGATGATCCAGTTTCCCGGAGGGGACTCCAAGATCTCTCAGGGGATCACCACCGATATTTCCGGCAACTGCGGTTTTTCTCAGTATCTTGCCGATGTGGATGACAATGATCTTGAGGAACATACCGCCCGCTGCCGGGGAAATTTCAGCGCTTACGCAGAAGTCGTGGAACAGGCTCAAGGCGCTATGAACAGCGTTCACCTCTGCGGTCACAACTCCCTGCGTGAGTACGTCATGGGGTTCGTTGAGCGCAAACCCTCTTTTGAGGAGATGCGGCAGATGAAAGAACTTCTTGCTGATGCTCTTGCCAACGGAGCTGCCGGATTTTCCTCAGGACTGGTCTATCTGCCGGGGCGTTACGCCGATACTGAAGAGCTGAAAGAGCTTGCCTCTTTGCTCAAAGGAACAGGCAAACCCTACGCAACCCATATCCGCAGCGAAGGGAACACACTTCTTGAGTCTCTTGAGGAATCCATAGAAATTGCCCGTGCCGGTGACAGCAATCTGGTCGTCAGCCACTTCAAAACCTCCGGCGAAGCCAACTGGCACAAACTTGATGCCGCCTTTGAGATCATTGAAAAAGCTCAGGAGTCCGGCATGGATATTCTTGCCGACCGCTATCCTTATGTATACTCATGTACCACACTGAGCATCATTCTGCCTGAACCTTACAACAAGCTGGACAACCCCACCTTATGCGGCAGACTCAAAAATGACAGTGCTTTCAGAAAAGAACTTGCCGAAGCATTGAAGATCCGCTGCACAAGGGATTGGAGCCGGATACTGATCGTGGACTCCATGTCAGAAAAACATGCCCCCTGGTTCGGCATGAGCATGACTCAAATTGCCGGAAAAATGAATTGCCACCCGGCAGAGGCGGCAGTCACCATTCTTGCCGAAGGCGTATCCCCCGGAGCGGCTTTCGGGACCATGTGTGAAGAAAATCTGGAACGGATCCTCAGTAAACCCTATGTCATGCCGGGAAGCGACGCCAATATCAGGGCCTACACCGACGGCGGCACCCACCCCCGCGCTTTCGGAACGATGCCCTGGTTCTACCGGATCGCCGCAAAGCATGACACCCCTGAATCGGTGATCCGCCGCATGAGCGCCTTGCCTTGTGCCAAGTTCAACCTTGCCAACCGGGGGATCATCGCTCCCGGATACTTTGCCGACCTTGTGCTTCTTGATCTTGACAATTTCTCAAGTCCCGCCGACTACGGATATCCGAATCAGAAAGCCCGGGGCGTTGAAAGAGTCTATGTCAACGGTCAGCTTGCCTATGCCGCAGATGAGGAAATGAAAATATTCCGTCCCGGACGGATGCTGAGAATAAAATAATCAAAATACCCAAAAGAGAAATGCTATGGAAAATATACTTTTTACCAATGTGGAACTTTACGACGGTACCGGGAATCCCCCCTTTATGGCAGATGTGGCAGTCAAAGATGAGCGTATTGCCGAAGTTGCCCCCTCCGGCTCTCTGAAAAAGACGGGGGCGGTTCTGGTTGACGGAAAAGGTCTTGCTCTGACGCCCGGATTTGTGGATGTTCACGGTCACTCCGACGGCAAGGCGGTCACTGTGCCCACAGGGGACTCCAAGATCTCTCAGGGAGTCACCACAGAAGTCACCGGAAACTGCGGTTTCTCAGACTACATGGATGAGATCAAAGACAATGATCTGGGTGAAGAGATCCATAATGTCAGAGGGAACTTTGCCGCTTACGCCGATCTGGTGGAGCGTTCTCATCAGGCGCTCAACATTGCCCACATGTGCGGTCACAACACCTTGCGCGCCTATGTCATGGGATATGAAAACCGTCCTCCCACCCGGGAAGAGATGCGGCGCATGAAAGAACTCCTTGCCGATGCCCTCGCCAACGGCGCTGCCGGATTTTCCGGAGGCCCCTACTATCTGCCGGGAAAGTTCGCCGCCACTGAGGAACTGAAAGAACTTGCCTCTTTGCTCAAAGGTACCGGCAAACCTTACGCCACCCATATCCGCAGCGAGGGCGACACCTTGCTTGAGTCCATTGAAGAAGCCATGGAGATCGCTGCCGCAGGTGATAATGACTTGCAGATCAGCCATCTGAAAGCCTCTCCGAAGTGGAACTGGCACAAAATAGATGCCGCTTTTGAACTCATTGAAAAAGGGCAGCGTGAAGGTATGGATATTCTTGCCGACCGCTATCCCTATATCCATTGCAACACCTCCTTGCGGACCATTGTTCCCAAACCTTTTGACGTGGTGGACACTACGACTCTTTGCACCCGTCTTAAGGAATCCGCACAGTACCGTGCTGAATTGCTGGCAGCTTTCAACGACGGCAGAGAGCGGGGCTTTGACAGAGTGCTGATCATGAATTCCCGTGAACCCTCCCACCGTCCGTACTACGGAAAAAGTCTGGTTGAGATCGGCGCCGAAAAGGGGATTACGCCCGAGGAGGTTTTTGTGGAGCTTCTTGCTTCAGGGCGCTGCCCCAGTGCCGCTTTCGGCACCATGTGCGACGAAAATTTGAACAAGATCCTTGCCAAACCCTACGTTGTGGCAGGCAGTGACGGTAATATCCGCCGTTTTGACGACAACGGGACCCATCCCAGGGCTTTCGGAACTCACCCCAGATTTTTCCGGATAGCCGTCAAATACAATGATTACGCTTCGGTCATCCGCCGCATGACATCTCTCCCCGCCGCCAAGTTCAATCTGGAGGGCAGGGGAGTCGTTGCACCGGGGTATTATGCCGACTTGACCCTTGTTGATCTTGAAGGTTATGACAGCAAAGCTGATTATGCCGTTCCCAACCGGCGCGCCGAGGGGGTCCGCGCCGTTTATGTCAATGGGCGTCTTGCTTACTCCCCCGACCCGGAAGTGGATACTCAATGCCCCGGGAAAATGTTGCGGATAAAATAATAAGATGATTTTATCTCTGTTGTCCTTGACATTTTGCCATTGGTATGATAGTTTATAAAAGAGCGTCTCTTTTTTGTGTTTCATTCAGGAGTTGTCATGAAAAAAAAGTTTACTTTGATCGAATCGCTGGTCGTTATCGCCATTATTGCCACCCTTGCCGCCATGCTGCTGCCTGCTTTGCAGCAGGCCCGGGAACGGGGCAGG
>JAGBWB010000248.1 GCA_017629975.1 Lentisphaeria bacterium | reverse complement strand
GGCAGTTCCTGCTGGGACTCCGGTTATAGTCTGTTTTGTGGATGGTTATATCAGCCAGTTTCGCAGTTGCTTCCGTAGGAATAAAGCAGAGCCGTACGAAGAAAATCCTACAGTTCTTACGAATGGGTTGGAATACAGGATAAGAGGCCCCAATGGAAATCTCAAGTATATGATATTAAAAGATCCTATGGGAAATATTGCATACGATATTTTAAATCAATATGCTCCTTTGGCGCCTCAATCACAATCAGGATTCCCGATAAAACCAACTTCAGCAACCAAGAAAGTAAAGAAAAAAATGGCAACCGTAAAACCCTCTTACAGTAAAACGATCTCAATCAAAGAATTAAAGGAACTCCTGTTGGATAATCTGAATGCACTTTGGGATGATGATTCAGCATTACATACCAGACACGCTGCTGCCGCAAGCATGATCCCGCCCGTTATGGTCTGGGGCGCACCGGGTGTTGGTAAATCAACTGCCGTAAGGGAGTTGACGCAGGAACTTGGCATTGGCTTTATCGATGTCCGTCTTGCCCAGCGTGAACCTGTGGATATGCGCGGACTTCCCGTCCCGGATGAAAAAGAAAATTCAGTCAAATGGCTGGTCTCCGGCGAATGGCCCAGAGATCCGGCGAGCCGGGGAATCATCATGTTTGATGAATTGACTGCCGCCGATAAGACGTTGCAGGTCGCCGCCTATGAATTTATCCTTGACCGCAGACTTGGAGCTTTATATCATGTCCCGGATGGCTGGTACATTATGGCGGCGGGCAACCGCATTGAAGACAGAGCCGTTTCCTGTGCTATGAGCAGTGCTTTGGCAAACCGTTTTCTCCATGTGGAAGTTGCCGCCGAAACAGAGAGTTTTCTGGAATGGGCAAAGGAAAACAATCTTCATCCTGCTGTTACCGGTTTTATCAAATTCCGTCCACAGTTGCTCTTTGCACAGGATAACGAAGACTTACAGCGTGGCTGGCCCAGTCCCCGCAGTTGGGAACGGGTCAGTACTATGCTGAAAATTGCCGAAAAGAATCAGCGGAAAAGTTCATTGAAATACACCATTCCCGGTCTGGTCGGGCAAGGTGCAGCATCTGAGTTCATGGCTTTTTATAAAAATATGTATTATATGGGCGACACCATTGACATTGCTGAATGTTTGAAAACCGGAAGAACCATTCCATTGCCGCAAAAATCTGATCTGATCTACGCCTGCTGCGGTGCGGTGGTATATCAGTTGAATTTAGCGAAGGATGCAAAAACGTTTCCGATTATCGCAGAAAATTTCTTGAAATTTGTTATGAATCTATCCAGTGATTTTGCCGCAATGATCATGAACGATGCGGAAACAGCTCTTGCAGGAACAAAACGGTGGGAAATCATAAAAAATCATCCGCAGTACCGTTCTGTTCAGCAGAAATACAAGCCGGAAAGCCTCTTTGAATTATGAAAATTGAACTCGTAAAATGCCGTCAGCCCAATGCGGCAGAGGAGGCTCTGAAAGCAAAAGTCCGGCAAATGATGCAATCCGACCGTTGCCGTCTGCTTGAAAAACATCCGTTTGTGGGACATCTTGTCATGCACCTTGATATGATCCCAGTCATCGACAGCCGTATGACTACCGCCACCACCGATGGAACACGGATGTTTATGGATGCTGAATTTTACTCAAAAATGGATGAAGAGGAACGTTTGGGTATCATCGGTCATGAAGTATGGCACTGTGCTTTGCGGCACTTTCAACGGTTGGGAAACCGGGACAGAAAAAAATTCAACTTTGCCTGCGATGTGGAAGTGGATCTGCTGCTGCATCGGGATGGTTTTAAGGTGGAGGTTCTGCCCCATGAGGCAAGCTGGGAAGGTAAAAGTGCCGAGCAGATTTATGATTTGATGTTTCCCGGTTTGGAGCAGTTTCAAAAAGATGATGAACACATTTTTGACTCCGACAAACTTCCCGGAGATGCGGATGGAGAAAATGAAGGAGACAACTCCGATGGTGAAAAAGCTGACAACAGCACTAATGAAACTGACAGCAAAAACAGTGATCAGGGAGAATGTCAATCCGAAAATGATGGTAAATCCCAAGGCAGCAACTCCGGAGAAAAGCCCATTACCGGCGATGCCGATTTGCCGTCCGTAAGTCACGATGGCGTGATCGACCCTGACTTTCAGCCCGGAATGGAAGATGAACTTGCTGAAGATTGGAAAGATCACCTTAAAAATGCTATTCAGCAGGAGATGAAAAAAAGCGGCAAAGGTATCGGCACTCTCCCCGGAAATGTGGAAGACCTCATCAAAGACGAGGGCAAAACAGCTTCGATTGACTGGAAAAAAGTTCTGCTGGATTATGTTTCACAGCTTTTCGGCGGAGATCGTCAGTGGCTTCCTCCGGCACGGCGTTATGTATGGAAAAAACTCTATCTGCCAAGCCGGGCAAGAAAACAGAGTATTGAAATTGTTCTTGCCATTGATACCAGTGGAAGTACAACGGAAGATTTGCCGGACTTCCTTGCTGAACTGCGGGGAATGACATCGGCTTTCGGAGAATATAAACTTACCATCATTCAATGCGACACCCGTATTCATTCCGTCAAAGAGTATACCAATGATGACCCTCTGCCGGAAGGTGGTTTTAAGTTTCGCGGTTTCGGTGGCACGAGCCTGATTCCCCCATTCCAATATGTGGAAGAAAAAATGGATGAACCGCCAACGGTATTTATCTACCTGACTGACGGAGACGGATCCGCTCCGGAAAAAGCCCCCATTTATCCGGTGATCTGGTGCTTGACTAAAGGCGGCGTCAAACCTGCAGATTGGGGTTTGGAGGTAAAAATCAAAGAAAAATAATTGCCACAAAATTGGTATGACATTTCGTGGCAGACCTCATGTCATATATTATGCTT
>JAGBWB010000247.1 GCA_017629975.1 Lentisphaeria bacterium | reverse complement strand
GTTTCCCGCAATCCAAAGATCAACAGTCTGATCCCCAAAGCTCAGCAGAAAGAGGCTCAGTATAACATAGAGATGCCTTACAGCTTTGAATATCCCTGGTGGGATTACTGCTATCTTCAGGATCTTCAAGTGCTCCGTTCGTTATCCGGCATAAAGGGTCCCGCCTCTTTCATCGCCGCTCCTGCCGGATTTGCCGTCAAAGCTCACTCAGCCTTTACCGGGACGGTTGCCGTTTCAATTGAAAACATGCACCGTGAAAAGATGCTTGAGAAAAAGCTCCCCGTCAAGCTCACCGCAGGTCAGCTTCTCACGGTCAAAGATGACTTTGAACTCCCCGGCGGAACCTATGTTGCCGATCTCCTGCTTCTGGATTCCCGGAATCAGATCGTTGATGCAGGAGCCGTCAGAGTGGAGCGCAAAGAGATCACCCCTCTTGCTGTAACCATGAAAAACAAGGAGAACACAGTCCCCCATCCTCAAAAAGCAGAGTTTACAGTTTCGGCTCCGTCAGCACCGGCTCAAAGCCTTATTGAAGTTGAAATCTGCAACCAGCACCGTGAAATACTTTTCAGAACCCGGGAAAATGCTGCCCGAACCATCTCTTTTGCCGTCCCCCTGCCCCATATACGGACTTTCTTCAACTACATCCGGGTAAAACTCATCTGCAAAGGGAAACTTCTTGCTGCGGTCACAAAAGAGTTTTCCGTTCCGCGGATCCCCCGGGAAATGAACGAATTTTACGGGTTCATCAATGCCGGGGCCTCCGGCGGCGCCCCCATCAAAAATCTGGGATTTGATTTTGCCATCACGGGCGATCCCAGATGGTCCCACACGCCTTACAGTATCCGCAGGGTCCGCACTATGGGATTGATCCCCATTCCCCGCCGGGGCGATGAGAAATATTTCCGCCCTTACCGGGATGATGTCAAAACGGCCCCTGTCCGGACTCCCTGTTTCTCTTCTCCCGCATTCCACGCCCAATTGCAGAAGGACACAAAATTCATGGTTGAAAACTGCAATTTGCGTTACAACGATGTGAATCTTCTGTGGGCAGGTGATGAAATGTTCCTGGGGCGTTCCGTCTGTTACTCCCCCAGCTGTCTTGCCGGGTTCCGCAGGAGAATGGAAAAATCCTTCGGCACCATTGGCGCTCTGAATAAAAACTGGGGAACTTCTTTCAGAAGTTTTGCAGAAGTCCTTCCGCAGCAGCTTGATGAGCTCAAAGACAAAAATCGTCTTGGCGCCTGGCTGGACCACAAGATGTATATGAGCTGCGTCTTTGCGGAAAACTTTTTCGGCAAAGCAAAAGAGGAGCTGGAAAAATATGTTCCGAATGTAAAGATCGGTCCCACAGGGACCCAGAAACCCGGCTTCGGCTACAACTGGCACGAATTGATGAAATACTGCCGGATCGTTGGATATTATTCCGGAGTCCAGACTCAGGTGATCCAGGATTTTGCCGACTCCTCTCTCATGGCAGGACAGTGCGGCGGCGGGTACACCCACGGTCATATCGACTATGAACCCTACAACTATGACACCATGTGGCGGACTCTGCTCAACGGCGGCAACCTCGCCTATCACTACTACGGCTGCGCCATCAACGGCGACGGCTCCGCCACCCGGAACATGGTCTTCTACACAACCTCACTCAAAGAACTCAAGAGCGGTATCGGCAAAGTTTACCTTTCCGCGCAGCCCCGCCATTCGGTGGGGATCCTTTACTCTCAGCCCTCTCTTTTTGCCGCCATGGGCAGCTGCGGACAGGATGAGTGGCAGAACAGTCAGACCTCCTGGGCAAAACTTTTTGATGATCTGCGTATCAGCGCCCGCTTTATCAACTATGAAGAGCTGGCATCCCGGGGCGTCCCCAAAGGACTGAAAGCGGTCGTTTTGCCCTTTTCACTGGCTCTCTCAGATGCTGAGATAACCTCACTCAAACGCTTTGCTGCGGCAGGGGGCACAGTCATTTCAGATTGCAATGCAGGTATCTTTGACGAACACGGCAGAAAGCGTTCAGAAAGTGAGCGCCTTGAAAAGATGAAGTTCCAGACCGAACTCGGATTTTCCATTGCCCGCTACAACTTTGTCCAGCTCGGCGGAACTGGCGGAGAACTTTCCACCAGCGGCTCCGGTGATGAAACCTTTGTCCGCCTCTGCCGTGAAAAGGTCGCGGCTCTGCTCAAAAAAGTAAAAATCGCCCCCTTTGTCACCCTGACTGATGCAAAGGGCAAGGATTTCGGCTGTATGGCAAAGCTCCGTTTTGACGGACCTTCCCGGATCTACGGATTCCATCTGGCTCCTGACGGCATAACGCCCGGGCGTTTCAAAGAATCTGACAGCAGAAAAGTTACTGTCAAACTTGCCGGATCAGGCCATGTTTACGATATACGCAACAAAAAATATCTGGGGAAGACCGCCGGATGGCAAATGAATCTCATCCCCGGGAAAAGCCATATTTACGCCGTTGTTCCTGAAAAGTTCAAATCGTTGAAACTTGAAATTCCGTCAACTGCTGAACGGGGCAGAAGTTTCCGCATAAAAACCGCTGTGACTCCCGCCTCAGGGGCGCAGGTTTTCCGGCTTACAGTCACCGCTCCTGACGGCAGAGAACTGCCCCGGTATGCAGTCAATTTCAGAAGCGAAAACAATTCAGCAGAAAGAGAGCTCTTTCTCCCCCTCAACGGGGCCAAAGGGAAATATAAAGTCAAAGTCACGCACATCATCAGCAACCTGAATTGTGAAAAAGAGATCCAGGTCCGCTGAAGAAAAAAATTCTTTCTGACGGCGCGGCTCTTTATTCGCATGAAGAACAGCGCCGTTTTTTTTCAAAAAAAAGTGCTGCGATCCCTCTTTTTTCTTCGTAATTTCTACGGAGAGAGGCTATATTATGAATTTGGAAACTCAATTCTTTGTCAAGAAAGGAAAAAAGATAAAATGAGCCGTAACTACAATGTTGCAGTCGTCGGCGCCACCGG
>JAGBWB010000246.1 GCA_017629975.1 Lentisphaeria bacterium | reverse complement strand
GGCAGTCAGACCGCCGGCAAGAAGTCCCATGACACCGGGAACACCCAGCAGGAGTCCGGTGGCAACGGGGATGATGATGGCGAGCAGAGAGGGAACCAGCATTTCACGCTGAGCTCCGGCAGTGGAGATGGTGACGCAGCGGGCGTAATCAGGCTTGGTCTTTCCTTCCATGATGCCGGGCATTTCCTTGAACTGACGGCGGACTTCCTCAACCATGGAACCGGCAGCGCGGCCCACAGCCTTCATGGTCATGGCGCAGAAGAGGAAGGCAGCCATACCGCCGATGAAAAGACCGCCGATAAGGAGGGGGTTCATGATGGTCAGCTGAAGTTTGTCAACAAACTCAAGGATGCTCATACCGGCAGCCTGAGCAGCGTTGATGCCTTCGCCGAGACCGTCGGAGAATTTACCCATCCAGATCTTGCACTCTTCAATGAAGGAGGCAAGCAGAGCCATGGCAGTCAGAGCGGCAGAACCGATGGCAAAACCTTTACCGGTGGCGGCAGTGGTGTTGCCGAGGGAGTCCAGAGCATCGGTGCGCTCGCGGACGTAGGAGGGCATTTCAGACATTTCAGCGTTGCCGCCGGCGTTGTCGGCGATGGGGCCGTAAGCGTCAGTGGCAAGAGTGATACCCAGAGTGGAAAGCATACCGACAGCGGCGAAACCGACACCGTAGAGACCGCGGGCGAAAGCACCGGGGCTCTGTTCAAAACCGCCGGCAAATCCGTAGGCGCAGAGAATGCCGAGAACGATGGTCACGACGGGGATCCAGGCGGAGTACATTCCGGTGGCAAGACCGTCAATAATGGTGGTGGCAGGACCCATCTGGGCCTGAGCGGCGATACCCTTGGTGGGCTGATATTCGCTGCTGGTGTAGTATTCAGTACCCTGACCGATGATGACACCGGCAAAGAGACCGGCAACCACGGAGCCGAAGACGCCCCAGGAGATGAAACCCATGTACTCAAGGAAAACAAGAGCAACAAGGATAAGGATGGAGCTGCCGAGAGTTCCGGTCAGCAGGCTGCGGAGCAGCTGTTTCTGAGTGGCGCCCTCTTTGCAGCGGACAAATCCGATACCGATGATGGAAAGGATGATACCGATACCGGCAACGATCATGGGAGCAAGCACCAGCTTGGTGGCTTCAGTCAGGTCACCCTGGGCAGAGGTTGCGACAGGAGCAACTTTGTCAGCAGCGGCAACGGCAGCGTCACCGGCGCGTTTGGCAAGAGCAGCGGCGGCTTTCAGACCTTTGTTGCCTTCAACAAGGTCAGCCAGCTGAGTGGCGCTGTTGGAAATGGCAGCAGCGGCGTTGGTTGCGATCTCTTTGGCACTGTTGCGGGCAAGCAGAGAGGCTTCCTGAGCGGCAACAGCGGCACCGAGAGCGGCAGTAGCCAGAATAGAACCGCAGTAGGATTCGTAAAGGTCGGCGCCCATACCGGCGACGTCACCCACATTGTCACCCACGTTATCAGCGATGGTGGCGGGGTTGCGGGGGTCGTCTTCAGGGATACCGGCTTCGACTTTACCCACAAGGTCGGCACCCACGTCAGCGGCTTTGGTGTAGATACCGCCGCCCACACGGGCGAAGAGAGCCTGGGTGGAGGCACCCATTCCGAAGGTCAGCATGGTGGTGGTGATGGCGACCATCTTTTCAATACCGGTGCAGCCTTTGTGGACCAGTTCAAGGCCGCAAATGCTGAAACCGGAAGCCATGTGCTCAGGGGTAAAGACCAGTTTGTCAAGAATGAGATACCACAGACAGATATCCAGCAGACCGAAACCGACCACGACCAGACCCATGACAGCACCGGAACGGAACGCGACCTGAAGTCCGCGGTTGAGTCCTTCGCTGGCAGCCTGAGCAGTACGGTTGGAGGCACGGGTGGCAGTCTTCATACCGATGTAACCGCAGAGACCGGAGAAGAATCCGCCGGTCAGGAACGCCACAGGCACGAAGGGGTTCTGGATACCCATGAAGGCAAGAACTGTGAACACGATAAAGAGGATGACAAAGACCACACCCACGACCTTGTACTGACGGTAAAGGTAGGCCATGGCGCCCTCACGGACATAACCTGCGATCTCCTTCATCCGGTCGGTACCTTCGTTGGCAGAGATCATCTTCTTGTAGTAGCTGCCCGCCATCAGCAGAGCCACGATGGCTGCCAGAGGCGCAACATACCACAGGGTCGGGAGGCCCCAGGTGGTATCAAATTTTTCAAGGGTCTCTTCGGGGATCCCCATATACTTCTGGGGAGCTTCTGCCTCAGTTGTCTTCTGAGCTGCTGCGTCTGCTTTTGCTTTAACAGCTTTCTTGACTCTGGAAGCACCTTTGGCTTTGGCGGAGACCTCTTGAACAGAGGTTTTACCGGACTTTCCGGCGGGGGCGTTCGCATCGGGCGCAGCGGCAAGGCCGAAGCACAAACCGAGGGCGAACAAGGCGGACAACACTACCTTTTTCATAAAACAACTTCCTTTGTTTTTTTGTTTGAGAACAGCTTTTTTTTCTGCTGTTCCCGGTTAAACGCAAAAAATCCCTATACATAAAATATCATCGTTTTTCAAATATTGCAAGTCTCAAGAGGAACAAAAAGATTGACAAAAAGGTATTTTGTTTGTATTTTTCAATTTTCAGAATCCGCTGAATTTCATTTCTGCACAGGGCATTCACTGATTTACTCCGGGGAGGCATCTGTATTTTCTCCTTATTCCATGCGCCGCAGAGAGTAATTTTCCGTAAAATGATAAATCTTTTATAAAAAAGCCATTGCTTTTATGCTTTTGCGGAGCTATATTATTCCAAGAGACATTCCAACAACAATTCTATGAAAGGATTTTGAAAATGAGCCAAGTCTTCAAAGTTGCAATCATCGGTCTTGACACCAGCCACTCCGTCGCCCTGCCCCAGCTGATGCAGGATCCCAATACTCCTGCCGAGCAGAAAATCGAAGGTCTGGTCGCCACCCGCGCCTTGCGTTTCCCCTCTGCTTTCCAGAGCGAAGAGGGTCAGGATAAACGTCAGGCCACCCTTGAGAGCATCGGCGTCAAAGTGACCCGCGATTTTGATGAAGCTGTTGGCGATTGCGATGCCATCATGCTTGAGATCAACGATCCTGCGCTCCACCTGGAGTACTTTGAGAAGTGCGCCACTCTGGGCAAACCCATCTTCCTGGATAAACCTTTTGCCGACAACTGGGAAAACACTCTGAAGATCGTTGAGATCGCCAAAAAGAACAATGTCCGTTTCTTCACCTCCTCCTCTCTGCGTTTTGATGCCGACTTCGGCGCCGCCGCCAAAGAGTGGGGCAAAGCCAACTCCGCCACCATCTGGGGACCTGTGGGCAAAGCTCCCGCCGGTTCTTCCGTGATCTGGTACGGCTGCCACACCGTTGAAATGCTTGAGACCGTCATGGGCCGCGGTGCTGTTGCAGTTTCTGCCGCTGAAGACCGGGACGGATATGTGTTCCATGTCATCTACGGCGACGGACGCCGCGGCGTGGTGGATATGTCCCGCACCAACTGGAAATACGGCGCCTGCATCCGTCATGCGGAATCCGGAACTCTCAAGTTCTCTGAAGTCACCTGCCGTATTCCTTTCTACTGCATGCTCCTCAAAGAGATCGTCAAGTTCCTTGAAGGCGGTCAGCCCGTCTCCCTTGAAGATGCTCTTGAAACCATGGCCGTTCTTGACGCCTGCGACCGCGCTGCCCGCAGCGGCAAGACCGAGCCGGTCTACCACATCTGATCTTTCGTCAGAGCTTTCATCAAGATCCCCGGACTTCCGGGGATTTTTTTTTATTTTGCTTTCAACTTCCCCTTGTAAATAAAGTTGCGGAGTGCTATATTCTCTGAAGTCCTTAATAAAAGCACTGAAAAAAGAAGGAGAAATCACCCCAATGCGAAAACTGTTACTCTTATTTGCCGCCGGAGCATCTCTGCTCCTGAGCGGCGCCAACATGATCCCCAACGGGGAGTTCAAGGATCCCAAAGGGTACAAACCCCACATCAGGATCCCCGGGAAAGATGCCAAAGCGGTCTGGAAAGGCAATTGTATCCTCGCTGAAACGGCCTCGCCCAAAGGCGTCGTTGAGATCAACTGCCACCGCATCCCCGAAATTATCCCGGGAAAACGTCTTTTTATGCGGATGAACTTTGAAGTCACCGCTTTTGATGCAAATTTCACCAATGAATATAATGCACGGGTGACTTTCTGGGATAAACAGGGGAAGCCGGTTCCTAAAAAACATGTCTTCACACCCAAATGCAAGATCAACAGCACCGGCGTATACGATCTTGTTCATTCTTTCAAGGTCCCTGCCGGAGCTGTAAAATGCACCCTTTCGTTCTGGCTCAGAGGCGTAAAGCAGGCTCAGGTCAAATCCCTGATCCTCTCAGAAAAGTTTCCGGTGAACAATCCTGACGGCAACCTGATGCTCAATGGTTCTCTTGAGAGCGCCTCTATGAGCGACTTCTATTTCCGCGGCACCTCCAAACCTCCGGTGACGGTGGTTGAGCGCTCCACTGCCAAGGCAAAAGAGGGCCGTTTCTCTTTGCGTTCATTCTGCAGCGACCCCAAAAAAGGAACTGAGATCAACTTCAATTCCTTCCCTTTCACTCCCGGTAAACAGTACAGCTTCAGCATGGAGTACTTCATCACCTCTGCGGCTCCTGAAAACCGCATCGCCGGCAGAGTCACTTTTATGAATGAAAAAGGCAAAGCCATCCGCCACATGTTCCCTGAATGGAAGAATACCCCCGGAGAATGGCACAAGGCAAAACTCGCCTTCTTCCCCCCTGCCAACTGCGTGCGTATCACCGTCACATTGTGGATCATCGGCAAACAGGAGGTCTTCTTTGACAACTTCTACTACGGCATCGCCCAGCCCAAGACTCTTGCCAACAGAAATGAAGGCGCAAGCCTTATCAGCAGCAATGCCGACTGCACCATCTGGAAAGAGGCTCCTTATCTGAAAGTTCCCTACGAAAAGATCCCTGCCGGACTCAAAAAAACTGCCGTTGTTTCCATCAGCGCCGCCGCCAATGAGTCCGAACCGTTCCAGATCGCTGTCAATGCAAAGAAAGATCTTGACAATGTGTTCCTCAAATTCGCTGACCTCAAGGGCGCCAAAGGTGTGATCCCTGCCGCCGGGATCACTTCAAACGCTGTCGGTTTCATCTACCTCAAGAATCCTGACAATCCCGCCATCAAAGGTTACAACGCAGATCCCATTCTGCCTGAAACTTCTGCCAAGGCCCCCGCAGGGAAAAATCAGCCTTTCTACGTTCTGGTCAAGGTTCCCGCCGGAACAGCTCCCGGCATCTACTCAGGCCCGGTCAAAGTCATGGCAGGCAGTAAAGAAGTGGGTTCATTCACTCTTTCCGTGCGGGTCTATAACTTTGCGCTCCCTGAGATCGCCCATCTGAAAACCTATTTCTACGCCCAGCCCGGCAAGGATTATGTGAGCATTGATAAGCGTCCCCGGGCGGAGATCGTTAAAAATTTCCACCAGCTCCTGCTGGATCACCGTATGAACGGCAATCAGGCGCTGACACCCGTCTTCCCTGTTTTCAAAGTTGAAAACGGCAAGCTCACTGTTACCGACTGGAGCGGTTTTGACAAAGATATCGAACTGCGCCATAAAGTCTACAAACAGATCAACTTCCCCGTTCCCTATCTGGGAATGATGGGGGACAACTGGGGATGGTTCAACAAAAAAGACCGCAGCAGACCCAGAAAGAGTCCTTTCGGAAATTTCAACTGGCTTTCACCCGAAGGCCTTAAATATGCCGGTCAGTATGCAGCGCTTTTCACAGCTCATGTCAAGAAAAAGTTCCCCCATCTGAACTTCTACGCCTATATCTACGACGAGCCCCCCGCCAGAGTCCACAAAGATCTGAAGGTCATTCTGGATTCAGTTCACAAAGCCGCACCTGATTTGAAAGTCTTCATCCCCAAAGAGGTGATCAAAGATATCGGCTACACCCATACTTTCTGCGTTCCCCTCTCCCCCGGACGCTACAAACCTCTTATCCATGATGAACACTTCCGCAATGGCGGCGACATCTGGTATTACAACTGGACGGTCCGTATCAGCGACCACAACTACCATCTGACCCGCTTTTTCGCATGGCGCATCTACGCCGCCAAAGGCAACGGCGGACTGCTCTGGAACACCGTTTATTTCCCCAAAGGCGTCAACCCCTGGACAGATCTTGACAAGACCCATCTGACCGGCACCGCCACCATCTTCCTGCCTCCCCGCAAAAAGGGTGAGGGGAATATCCCCACTCTGCGTTCCGCTCTGGTCAAAGAAAGTATTGATGACTTTGACTACATGCGTATTCTGGAACAGCTCATTGAAGCCCGTTATCCCGGCATGGGGAGACAGAGAGTTCTTGAGCTGATGAAAGAGGCCATGCCCACACTTCCTTTCGGCGAATGCAATGATCCCCACCTGATCTATGCTGTCCGCGGAAAATTTGCTGAAGAGATCGAGAAATTCAAAGCCTTCCCTGCCGTAACTGTTTCCGCTCCCGCTGCCAACAGCAGCACCGAAACAGCGCCTGTGGAGTTCAAGATCTGCGCTCCCGCCGGAACTCAAATCAAAATCAACGGCAAAGCAGTTTCTCAGACTGCCTCCCCCAAAGGAGTGAAAGTCCGTCATATCCTCAGCAAACTGGGAGTAAATTCAGTCAGGATCGAACTGACTTATCAGGGAAAAACCACCACTCTCACCCGCAACTTTGAACTCAAAGCCGATCCGCGGCTGAAGGAACTTGCCGAACTTCTTGTCAAATGCGGCAAAAGCGGCATCAAAACGAATGAACCTGCGGCGTTCCTCAAAAAGGTCAACTCCGGCGCCCCCTACACGGCAAAAGAACGCGCCCTCACCGGCAAGTATCTTGAAACTTACAAGCGCATCCTTGCGGAGTCCGCTTTCAAAGGCAGCCGCACCTTTGCCAATGAACTGGAACAGTTCTTCTTCAAACGCGCAAAAGAGGTTTTCGGATTCAAGTTGTTTGAACGTACTGAGTACTATCTTTCTCTTGCAAACGAAGCCGCCCGCGCGGGAAATATGAAAAACTTCAAAGTCAAAGTCACTTCCACCACCGTCAAGGATCATCCGGCGCTGGTTCTGGATAACGGCATCATCCGCGCCGTGATCATGGAAGCAGGAGCCACTTTGGTCTCCTTCAAGGTCAAAGGCGTGGAAACTCTTGTCTGCGGCGATTTCCGCAAACCTATGACCGCAGAAAAGCGCGCCATCCAGCATGCGACCAGCGCCATGCTTTACAACCTGGGCGGTTATGAAGGGTACGGCGACGCAGGCGCAGGCGGACTCTGGCCCATCTCTTATGTGGACTGGAACATCGCTGTCAAAGAACTGAGAAGCGAAAAGGCCTCCTTTGAGTTTTCCATCAGACTCCCCCAGACGCCTTTCATTTTCAAGCGGACCATGACCATGGAAGCAGGTTCCCCCGACCTTAAGGCGGCATACGAGATCGTCAACACCATGCCCGTTGATGCGGCATCTGATGACCCCGAGCATTTCCAGCTGCCCTGGCGCGGACGCCTTATGCCCGCCATCGGTTCAGGTACGCTTCCCCAGCAG
>JAGBWB010000245.1 GCA_017629975.1 Lentisphaeria bacterium | reverse complement strand
AAAATAATTTTTCTTAACTCCATGTAATATATATAGAGTGTGTTGCAGCATATTTTCTTTTTGAAACCCAAAAACAGGAAAAAAATGAAAAAATTTTACTTTTTGACAGGCGTTCTGCTCAGCGGCGCTTTTATGCTCGGAGCCAATCCCTTTCTCCCCGGGGGCATTGAAACCGACTGGATGAAGTATGACCCCAAACCCGCGGAGCAGGTTTCTGCGGTCAACATCTTGAAAAACGGTTCCTTTGAAATGGAGGGAACAGAGCTTTCCGGGTGGCGCGGCAAAGGTCACTGGAGCGGCTGGGGACATGTGCACTCAGGCAAAAAAACGCCTGAAATGAAGGCGCTCAAGGCGAAATTCAGCAAAACGGCGTTCCGCAAGGTGAGTACCGCACAGGCGTACAAGGGGAAATATTCTGCTTTCATCAAAACTCCTGATGAAGTGCGTGACATGGCAAAACCGCTGCCCATGATCTCAAACAAGATCCGGCAGATCGCCCCTGTGCCTCTTTCAAAAAAGGGACAGCTCTATACCCTTGTTTTCATGGCAAAGGGATTCCATACGCCCACCGTTCCCCACAGCGGACAGCTCGTTGTGCAAATTCAGGGGCAGAAACGGCACAACAAGCGTTATCAAAGCGTCGGTGACGGAGTGCAGAACTCATTCAAGCTCCGCTCAGAGTGGACCCAGTACAAGGTGGACCTTTCTCTTCCTGCCGGTTGTGACGGCATCAGTGTGACACTGATCCTTTACGGTGCCGGGGAGGCCTATTTTGACGATGTGCAGCTTGTCCCTGCTGAAAAGGTGAGAAAAAATAGTGACCGGATCGGGGTGCGTCTTTCACCGCACGCTCTTCTTGACAATACCTGGTGTGTGGGCGAAAAACTTCCCGGTGTCATGAATTTCACATTCAACGCCGAAGCCAGAGGATTCAAGCGGAAGAATCTGAAACTTGAACTGACTCTGCCTCCCGGTTTCCGGGTCGTTGACGCAAGAGAACACTGTAAAGTCACAGCCGGGAAAAACAATGTGTGGCAGATAGATCTCATGAAGTTGAGCAAATTTGCCTTTACCCGTGCGTGGTATATGCTTCAGGCGTGTTCCGTTATGATCGAAAGCACCCTGCCTGCCTCAGAAAAAGTTTACAGCGCCTCCTACCGTCTGACCGACGGCAGCTGGCAGGGGACTCTCCATGGATTTCAGCTCAAGGTGATCCCGGCCTTTCACGGCGTCCGCCCCGTAAAATTCCGTTCTGCCGCCATGCTGGGGCATGAATTCACCTATACAGGCGAAGGGGTGGAAAAGTCTGTTTACTTCTATGACAAAAGCGGATTTTCCTGTATCCACGGCGCCAGGGAAAAGCTTGCTCAGGCGATCAAAAAGCTGGGGATCCTGCGTTACAGAGGCCACTATTTCCTCAGCAATGGATTCCGTCTGGGCGCCGCTCCCAAGACCGGCAATGCCCGCTTCATGCTGGCTGACGGAACTCACTTCAAGCGCAAGATCTGCCCGGTGGAAGTTTACACCAGAGGACCTTATTACATGAAAGAGGTCTATGAAAAGATCCTGAAAAAAGAGATCGTCGACGATGACAGTATGGATATTTTCATGACCAACTGGGAGCCTTATTATCTGGACTCCAAAGGCTGTTTCTGCCTCCGCTGCCGTGATGAATTTATCAAATTTTCCAAGGGAACACCTTCCGCTTCAGAGATCATGGCTGTGTGGCCCAAAGAGCTGCTGCGTAAATATGCCGACAGTTATTTCAAGTTCCGCAGCTGGCAGCACGGCCGTCTGGTGGCAACGCTCCACAAGGATGCCGCCGCTCTGGGCAAAAGCAAGGGGAAAGAGGGGGGATTCGTCCCTGAGATCTCATGGCGCAGCGCCACCCATGCGGGGAACAGCTACTGCCGGCAGTACAATGTGAAAGACTATATGTATGAACTTCCCTGGCTTGAACCCTGGGGACCCTACATCTACAACCGGGCGGGACTCCCCTACAACTACTATCCCGCCGCCCATCTGCCCACCTATGTGGCAGCGGGCATGATGAAGAAATTCTTCAACGATCACTTCAAGGGCCGTAAAGCTCCCGGCATGATCGCCTTTCCCCACGGACATCAGGGGAATGACTGGGTGACTGAACCTGAAGCCTTTGCCTTTGAGATGCTCTGCTTCTTTGTCCGGGGCTGGGAGGGAGCTTTCGGATACTATTTCCCCAGAGGATACGACTACCGCCACTGGCGTGCCGCGGCTGAAGCCAATACCCTTATTTCCAGATATGAAGAGTTCACTTTCAACGGCGTGAATGACAACAGAGGCGTCTCCGTCAAAGGGTTGACCCCCCTGCCTGAAAAACTCTATTATCCCCCGGCATGGGCGGAACCCGCAGGGGAGGTGGGACTCGCCCCCGGATTGAGCAGGATGGGGCCGATCCAGTTCCAGGTGTGGCGTCACAACGGGGAACTCCTCGTTTGCGTCGGCAACTTCTGGCAGAAAGGCGAACACTTCTTCAAGCTCCGGATCAAAGGACTTGAAGCCGGTAAAATGTACGGTGTTGAAGTGGGAGGCGAAGGTTTCGGCAACTGCTCCGGCAAGGCTCTTGAAGAGGGCATCACATTGCAGTGCGGCGCTTTGCGCTGGCAGTTCATCAAGATCGGCAAAAGTGTGAAAGAGGGGCGTTTCAATGAAAAGTTCGTCAAAGCACTTCTTGCTGAGCGTCTGCCTGTTATTAAAAAGGCGGTTGAATGGGAAAAAACATATTATAACAAGATCTCCTCTTATGCGGCAGCTGAAAATCCTGTTATAGATTACAAATCCGTCAAAAGCGTCACTTCCAACGGTGTCACTGTGAGGGCAGGGAAGAACGATCTTCTGGTGAAAACTCCCCTTTACACGCTGCGTGTCGATCCCGGAAAGGGCGGCAGGATCCATGACTGGAAAAAGGGGAATGATATTTTCTTCTCTGAGAGCAAGCAGCTCGGTTTCGCAGTCCCCGGCATCTGGTATCCCTCAAAGAGCGCCTTTCAGCTGAATTCCGGCATGAAACTTGAGAAGATCTCTGCCGCAGGAGCAGGGGTGGAGATCCATCTTTCCCGCATTCTTACCAACAAGGACAAACGTCAGCTTGCGGGAACGAAATTTGAGGTGTTCCACTTTTTTACAAAAGAGGGCGTCACCACCCGCACCCGGATCACCAATCTGCTCCACGATGCCATTGAAATTGCCTTCCGTTACCACAATATGCCCGTTCTGCTGGGAACCCGCGGAAAAGAAAGCGGCTATGTTAAATTCGTTTCGGGTGAAACGTTCCAGCGGGATCTGGACCAGAAACTGATCCGGGTGGCTGAGAATGATCCTCTCCTTGAGAAGGCATTCAAGATCATCAAACAGCACCGGACTGCCAAAAAGACCCCAGTCCGGTTGGCTGCCCCATGGACAAAAAGTTGTCTTGAATTTACGTTCCCGGCAGCGCTCCACTCCATTGTGGTTTGGGATAACGCCCGGCAGCAGCTCCCCACCTTTGAGCCTGTCTTCAAAAGGACTCAGATCGCTCCCGGCAAAAGCGCCGAATTTATTATGAGCACCTCGGTGAAATAAATTCATTTGACCTTTCTTCACTTCTCCCGGAATTTCCAAAAGAGTTCCGGGAGTTTTTTTGAGTTTTCCGGAACCGGAAAGGGAATGAAAGAAAAAATCTTTTTCTTCTGCACTTTCTCTTGACATTTGAAAATCCTCAGGATATATTATTTGACACAGGGCATAAAAGCTCTGTTTTTGCCGATTTGTGTTTTTTCTGATGATTGAGAAATAAAAAGGGCATCAAAGATGCAATTGGAACAAATCAGACTCCCGCAGAAAAAATTGTGGGATATTGCAGATTCAGGCGTTCTGGTCCGCAAAGTCAGACGCGGCGGCGGCCCATGGCAGGATTCGCTGGAGCTTTCAGGACTTCAAATGTCGGTGTTTGCCCGTTTCGGCGTCACCGGCGACGGCAGACTGGATTTTTCATGGACTGGAACATGGATCCCTTTGCGGACGATACCTGTTGAAACCTGTTCTGCCAACTTTCAGTCCTCATCCTCTCTTGAAGAACTTCCGTCATTTACCGCAGATGGGGAAAGGTGCGTTGAATCTCCCGCGGAGTTCCGTTTTGACGGTATACTCCATGTTGTCAGCACGACGCCGCAGGGCCTTGAGATAAAGCGTTCCGTTTTCGCTTCTCCTGAGGGGATCTGCGCTTTGCAGCAGATCACAGTCACCAATTGCTCCGGGAAAAACATTGATATGGGAGTTTCTCCCGGCGCTGAATTTCAGAGCGGAGCCGGGGGCAGGGGCGTTTACCCTGTTTCTGCATCTTTGTACCGCTGCCGGGGACGCAAGCTCCTTGCTCCCGGTGAAAAGGCGGAATACACCCTTGCTTTCTGCGCCCGGACGCCGGAACAGCCGCTCCCACGGCCTGACGGCAGGGCAGAAATGAACGCCCGTTATGCGCGTATTGCCCAATTGACCGCTCCTGTTCAGCTTTATACGGGAGTTCCCGAGATCGACAATGAATTTTATTTTTCCAAGCTCCGTGCCGGAGAAAATATATTCCGCACCCGCGCCGGACTTCTCCATTCCCCCGGGGGCAGGTGTTACTATGCCAGCGTCTGGGCAAACGATCAGCTTGAATATGCGGCCCCCTGGTTCGGATTCACAGGGGATGAAAAAGGGATCGAAGCCTCTCTCAGAGCTTTTGAACTTTACATTCCTTTCATGGGGGCAGATTACACCCCCATTCCCTCATCCATCATCTCCGAGGGGGTTGGGTATTGGAACAAAAGAGGCGACCGGGGGGATGCCGCCATGTACGCCTACGGCGCCGCCCGCTTTCTGCTTGCCGCCGGTGAACGCAGCCTTGCGCTGAAGCTGAAAGCTCCCATTGAATGGTCCCTTGAGTTCTGCCGGCGCAAATTGAACTCTTCCGGAGTTCCGGAATCCGATACCGATGAACTGGAAAACCGTCTTCCCGCCGGAAGTGCCAATTTATGCACCGCCTCTTTGTATTATGATGCGCTGCGTATGACGGCGCTCCTTGAGCGTGATCTGGGAGATTTGAAACGCTCCGCAGCCTATGCGCTTCAGGCGGACGAGCTGGAAAAGGCTATTGAAAATTATTTCGGCTGCACCATACACGGTTTTGAGACCTACCGCTATTATGAAGAGTGCGGCGTTCTGCGGGCATGGATGGGGATCCCCCTCTGCATGGGGATCTTCCGGCGCTCTGCTGGGACGGTGGAGGCGCTCTTCTCTGACCGTCTCTGGATCGGCGGCGGAATGCTCAGCGCCGAGGGCGATGACAAGGTGTGGGACAGAAGCGCGTTGTATGCTTTCCGGGGTGCTTTTTACGCCGGATGCGGGGAACGGGTCTTCCCCATGCTCAAAGATTACTCCGCCGCCCGGCTCACCGGGGAGCATATTCCCTACCCCTTTGAGGCATGGCCTGAAAATGACTGCCGCCAGACTTCTGCGGAGTCCGCTCTTTACGCGCGTATCTTTACTGAAGGATGGTTCGGGATCGCTCCGGCGGGGCTGCGTTCTTTCACAGTGCGTCCCAATCCTCCGGCGCAGGTTTCTGAATCTGAACTCTGCAACGTGCCTGCTTTCGGGCACAGACTTGACTTTTCGCTGAAAGGAGGTACGCTGGAAGTCAGATGTGACGGAGAAACCCTTGCCGTCACAGATCAAACTGCCACAGTTGAAGTTCCCGAGTGATCCGGTAAAAAAATATAAATGAAGATGCTCTTCAGGAGATTTGATGTATGAAAAAGAGTTTCACGCTGATTGAACTGTTGGTGAATAAAACTTGTCAAACAGGTGTTTTGCCGTTGTATCTCTTCAAAAAAACAATCAGAAAAATGCCTTATAATGCTTGCAAAGCAAGCGCTTCATGCTCCGGAGGAGCGCTTCATATTTGCCGCAGGCAAATGCTTCATACGGCAAAGCCGTGCTTCATTCAATCAGCGTTTACGCTGATTGAGCTGCTTGTTGTTATCGCAATTATAGCCATTCTTGCCGCCATGCTGCTGCCTGCGCTCCAGCAGGCGCGGGAGCGCAGCCGCTCTATTGCCTGTGTCAACAATGCCAAGAGCATTACTGCCGCCTTTCTCCACTACGCTGATGAATTCAAAGGTCTTGTCGCTCCCACTGAGATGGGATATGCAAGCGGCAAAGTTCTGGGCTGGAACAGAGCTCTGGACACCCGGGAACTTATCGCCCATTACATCAGTGCCGCAACAAAGTACACCTGTGCCATAGGCGGCTGGGGAACCAACTCTCAGGGAGTTCTTTCCCGTCATCCTCTTGCCTGTCCCAGCAGAAATCCCGCTGCCAATCTGGTTCCCGCCGGCAACGAGATCAACAACTGGGGCATCAACCGCTATCTTTACTGGGGAGTCCGGAAAGATTTGACGCCTTTCAATCTGGAATATGCACAGCCTATTGCAAAGATCCGTTTTGTTTCCCGGTGCAGTCTGATCCTTGAAAGCTACGACTGGGCATATTATTGTTATCCTGCCCACAACATCCAGACGGGGGGAACTCAGGCGCGGGTCAGCGCCCATCACAGCGGAACTTCCACCGTGGCGTTTCTTGACGGACATGTCTCGCAGATGAAAAGCAGTCAGATCCCCGATCAGAAACTGCGCTCCTCCGGAGCCCACGAAGCGGCCAAGTCCACCTTCTGGGATCCCTGGCGGCCAAGCGGTCTCTCAAAGAATACCGAGTGGAACAATAACTGGTAAAAACTTTTCCCATTCCCCCAAGCAAAGAAAGAATTATTTTTTATGCGCTTCAAGAGTCTGCTTTTGCTCTTATGTTGTGCCGCTGTGACCCTTGCGGCTGTTGAGATCCCTTTTAAATCCGGAGCCTGGAGCGGTACAGTTGACTCCAAAGGAGCCGTTCTGAAAAAACTTGCTTTCAAAGGAAAAAGCATGACCGCTTCAGGGAACTGCACTTTTGAAGACTTTGTCATGGGGGATGGCGGCGGAAAAACCGAATTGTGCGAGGAGTTTTTCAAACTCCAGTTTGAACCCCTCAGCGTCAATCATGACCGTATTGTCTTCTCTGCCTGCGGAACCGGAGCTTTCGCTGATTTGCGGGTCACCAAAACCTACAAATTTGAAAGCCGGAAACCTGAGTTCACCGTGACATGGGAGTACCGGAACATCGGTAAGAAAAAGGTTTCCGCAGGACTCCGGACAAGATGTTTCTTCCGGAACGATGAGGAAAAGTTCAGCACCTTTTACTTCCCTGAAAAGGGCAAGGTGATCAAAGAGGATTATCCCGGTGCCGTTCTGGTTGACCGCTGGATAACCGATCCCGGATTGGCATTCAACGCCTTTCACGGTAAAAGCAGCTCCGCCGGTTTGCTGCTGCTCCCCCCTGCGGATCTGCTGGGAACGCTCTTTTGCTATTTCAGTCAGGTCAAAGTGCTTAATACTCAGGAGTATTTTCTCAACGAACAGCCCATCGCCCCCGGAAAGAGCATCTCTTTTTCCATCAGAGTGATGGGGGCAGAAAATATCCCTGCTCTGCTTGCAAAAGAGAAAGCCGCTCAGCGCAGGATCACGGTGCTCAAAGGGAAAAAATTGCGTCTGCCTCTGATCTACACCGGACACAAAAACGCCGTGCTTATTTCAGGCGGAACTAAAGCTGCGACTGGAAAACATATTGACATCTTTCCTGAAAGACAGCTGGATGAATCGTTCCGCACCCTTGAACTCCCTGCCGGGACGGATGTGAATGCACTTTCTCTTTTTGAACTTGCCAACGGCGCCGCCGTCCCTGACCGGCCTGTGCCTTTCAGAGTTTTGAAAGAGGGGGGAAAACTCATCCTGAAGTTCCGTGTGCCGGGAATCAACCCCTTTATGGGCGGCGGAGTCGTCTGGCGCGACGGCGCTGCCTGGGAGGCGTGGAACAGAAAAAGATTTCTCACTTTTTCCCAATATCCTTGCCGTCTGCTTTTCTGCAAGGGCGGAAAAATCGACATGACCATTCCCGGGGGCCCCGGTGAATTGATCCACAACGGCACTTTTACCAAACTCTATTCTGCGGATCCCACCATCCCTGAGGGATACCGGAACCAGTTTATGGGCGACCGGAACAGAAAGTTCAACAACCTGAGTTTCACGAACCCCGGTGTCCGCCTTGTCTGGGGCGCAAAAGCCCGGCGCAACTCCAGTTTTCTGATGATCACCACCCGGCTGGAACGGGGCGTCAAATACAATTTTTCCACAAAGGTCAGCTGCATCAATCCTGCGGGAAACTGGGTGGTCATCAGCATGGCGTTTTACGATGCTGCGGGCAAGGCTCTGGGCAGGTCAACCGACATCAAGCTCAATGACGGACGCAAAGCGCTCCCGCTGGCACTCCGCAGCAGATCCTTTTATCCTCCCGCCAACGCTGTGCGCGGCGAGATCTGTCTGCGGGTCTACGATCATCAGCAGGAAATGAAGATCTTCAACATCTCTCTTCAGCCTGAACCCTACCGGGCGCAGGCGCGGACGCCTGAAGAATTGCTCCGGAACGAACTCGTTTCAGGATACGTCCCCGGGCTGGATCTTATTGAAAAACTGGATTTTTCCACCGTAACTCCCCACCGGAAATTTTTCCCCGATCCGGCTGAAAAGTTCCCGAAACTGCTCTATCTCACCGGCAATACCGGATCTTTTATCGTCAAGCAGGCGCACCGGCGTCACCTGATAGAATTGTGTCAGCGTGCAAAGTTTGAGTTCACCTACATCCCCCTTCTGCGTAAGATCGCCAGCGCCCAGGGGGGCGGCAGATGGCACTTCAGCTTTGCGGACACCCTTGAACCTTACACTTTGATGCGGCTGAAAAATCTGAAAAGCCGTCCTGAAGCGGTCATGATCAGTCAGGCGGATTTCAGATACATTCCTGAAGAAACGGTCAACATGCTGAAAAAGTGGCGCGCTGCCGGAACGCCTCTTATCTTCTTCAACTGTCAGAAAGTTCCGGCACTTCTGCGGGGCAAAAAGGTTCCGGTTCCCGCGCGCATTTTTGATACCTTGCCTGCCATGCGTAAAGTTTCTTCCTCACTTCTGGGGCAGAACGTGCAGTTTTACGAGGGCGGCAGGAGTTTCAGCGTCATCTGGAACACCGGGGAGTTTGAATACCTGAAAGTCCACGGACTGCCCTTTGTTCCGGCTGATAAAGCTCTGGAAACAGTTCCTAACATCTACGGCGCAGAATACCCCTACTGGGAGTATTTTTATCTTGCCCAGCTGAAAGTGCTCCGTGCTGTTTCCCGGCGCGAGGGGAGCGTTACAGCTGTGAAAGCTCTTCCCGGCGCTCTGACTGTGAAAAGCACAGAACCTTGCAAAGTGACGGTCAAAACCGTGGTGCGTGATTATTACGGAAGACTCTCCGGCCGTGCAGAAAGGGCCGTTTCTCTGAAAAAGGGAGTCAATACCTTTGCTCCCCCCATGCCCTCAGCACCTCTGACAGGAGGTATCTCCATCGTTGACTTCAAGATTTACAGCGCATCAGGGAAAGAACTGGACTGCGGTGCTTTCAAAGTTGATACACCTGCGCTGCCTCTTGAAATCACCATGAACGCAAAAGAAGGGATCTTCAGCCGCAGTAAACCTGTCTCCTTTACGGTGAAAAGTCTTCCGGGGGTTCGTTATGAGTGTGAGATCGTTGACACTGAGGGGCGTTCCGTCTGGAAAAAATCAGGCACAGAAAACACTTTTTCGGCGCCCTTGCATTTCCCCTATACCCGGCTTTACAATCTTTACGTCCGGGCGGAACTTCAGGGCAAAAGCGCTCTTTTGCAGAAAGAGTTCGCTCTTGAATCCGCTCCCCTTGAGCCTTACGATGTGGATGCCGCCGTCTGGATGAACCGTCCGGCGTACAGCCGTCTGGTGCGGGATCTGGGCTTCAATCTGAACTACTCCAACTTCGGATTGTACCACATGCGTCACGGTTCGTTGCGTGCCATGGTGACTGACGGATGCGAACCTGTGACCTTCGGCAGCGGCAAGGTACTCAACAGTACCCAGCGCGTCTACCGGGGCGACGCGGCAACGGATCCCTGCCGGAAACCCTGTTTCACGGATCCTGTGCGCCGCAAAGCCGCAGACAAAGAGCTGGCATCACGGCTTGAATTCTTTTACGCCCGTTACTTCGGGATCCGGCGTCACATTGTGGCGGATGAGGCTGATCTGGGGCGGAGCGTCTGTTTTTCCGACTCCTGCCTGAAAGCCTTCAGAGAGTGGCTCAAAGGGCGCTATGACTCCCTTGCAGAGCTGAACCGCTCCTGGGGAACATCTTACAAGAAGTGGGATGAAGTGACGCCTGTTCAGTTCAAGGATCTGAAAGACCGGGAGCGTCTGGCGCGCTACGTTGAACACAAACTCTTTATGAACCTTGTTTTCGCCCGTGACTGGGTGGGCGCCACAGGTGAGGGCATCGCCCGGGCGATCCCCGGCTCTGTTGCCGGATTGTCCGGAACTCAGGAGCCCGGATTCAGTTATGACTGGGTGCAGATGATGAAATACAATCCTTTCCTCATGTACTACGGCGGCAATCAGGTGAATGCGGTTCTTGATTTTGCTCCTGAGGGTTCCCAGCACGGACAGTGGCTGGGTTACACCCGGGGTTTTACGGAAAATGAAGTTCATACCAAGGGACGCCTCTGGCAGGATATTTTCCGGGGAGCCAATCTGATTTGCAAGTACAGCTGTGAATCGTTCCGCGGCGATGTGACGGCGACGCCCAACGCCCGATTCTTTGCGGAAGCCGTGCGCGAGATCCGTTCCGGCGCGGGAGCGCGTATTCTGCGGGGCAAGGAGCTCGGCAGGGATGTGGGGATCCTTTACTCCCAGCTCTCATTGCTGTGCAGTTTTTCCAATGTCATCGGCCGCCAGAACCAGCTGAACAGCTGGAACTCCTGGCCTGCACTGCTCACTGATCTGGGAGTCCGCTACCGGATGATCTCTTATGAAGATCTTGAAAAGCGTCCTCCTGAGTGCAAGGTCATGGTTCTGCCTGCGGCGGTCAGTTTGAGTAAGAAGCAGCTGGCAAATCTGAAAAAGTTTGCTGAAGCGGGGGGGACAGTCATCGCCGACTTTGCCGCCGGATGGTATGACGGACACGGCAACCGCGCCAAAGACGGTTCAGCCGAATCCTTTTTCGGGATCGACCGCTCCCGGTCGGTGCTTTTCCCTGCGGATTCACCTCAATATAAGGGACTTGCTCCCGGTGAGGGGGATTTAAGAGTAACTGACGGCAAGGCGGCATTGAGTTCGGGGAAAGAGCCTCTTGTTATCACGAAGCGCCACGGCAAAGGTAAAGCTGTGCTGCTGAATCTTTTCATTGGCAGTTATTACACCATCAAGCTGGGCGGAGTCGGCGGAGAAGAAGCGACGGCGCAGAGCGGCATTGCAGGCGTGCAGTATGCTGTGCGTGAGTTGACGGCGCCTTTGATCGGAGCTGTATGCAAAGCACCTTTTGAGGTCAAAGGCGTCAAAGGGGCGATGATCTTTTTGCGCCGTGACGGAGTCAATCATTATGCGGGTATCTTGCCTGCGGTCAAGGATGTTCCCCGTTATAAGGATCTCAAGGCAGTTGAGTCTGAAGTAAAGTTTCCTGTGAAAGGACATCTTTATCTTATGCGTGAGGGCAAATACCTGGGATACTCTGACCGGTGCAAATTAAATTTGCGCAGCGGAGAGCCAGTATTGATTTCCATATTGCCTGAAAAGGTTGAGAAAGTGTTGATCAAGTCGCCAGGCTCTGTGAAGTGCGGAGAAGTTTGCACCATAGAATTTTCTGCTCCTGGCGGCAAAGGGTCTCATGTATTCCACGTTGAAGTGCGTCGTCCTGACGGCACGCTGCCCTTCGGCTACCATTGGAACGCCTACACATCAAGGGGCAGAAGCCGATTCCAATTCGCCGCCAACGACCAGCCCGGCGCCTGGACCATCACCGTCCGCAACGCCGACACCGGCATAACCGCCCGGAAAACGCTTCTCCTGAAAAAGTAAGTCCTCAAAAGAACTAACTGCAGAAAACAGTTCCGTTAAAACAGTAATAAAAGGAGTTTTACGGAACTGTTTTTCTGTCTTATGTTTCAAACAAAAGAGAGCTTATGGTAACTCTTGCCATCGCTTAAAAACTGCACTACTCTCAAACGCCTACGCTATCTATGGACCATCTTTACAGTTTGAGCGCCCGGTAGAAATTATATTGCCTCTTGGAGGATAAGGCGCCACCAACAAAGAGCCATATCTACGTACAGTAGAAATTATATTTATGTTCGCAAAAATAGAATAGAAATTTGGCACATTTTCAAATATACCACCAAAATAAAAAAATCAACCGCCGGGCCCGGAGGGCGGCGGTTGGTGGGGGCAGGGGGAGGAAATGTCAGTATTTTTCGGCGGGAATGACTTCAAGCCAGTAACCGTCGGGCACACTTGTCATAACGAATATATCCCCATTCATAGTTACAAATATCCTAATTTTTTTTTAGTTATCAATGAATGTATGAATTTATACCCCATTGATCCTCTTTTGAAAAGGTTAACACAGGTATCGATATCGTTGCTCAAGGCAACTTGTTCTGATGGTTTCAAATTATAAAACTGCAAAAATTCTCTCATTTGAACAAGAAGTTGCGGAGATCTTGCGACGTTGCTTTTCTGTTTTAACATCCAAGCCATATTGTCAAGAGGGACTGAATCAATAATCGAAGCAGCGGAGAAACAATTTTTTTTCTGCTCTGCTGCCATAGCGGCACAAATCGTTCTTACACACCAAACCAATCTCTTGTTACATAATTCTGGCTTGTTTATGCAATAATAGTGTTTGATTATAGTCCATGCCAATATATTGGCTTCGTCAATGACTGATTGATATGAATTTTTATATCGAAATGTTTTGAATAATTTCGAAGCACATTCATCATTTTCATAGATGATTTTACTTTCTGTTGCCAAATGCAGCGCAAACAATTCACCATCTGACATCATTTTACTCAGCGTTGTTTCTGAATACAGAGAAAAATTCAATTTACCATATTCATCAATACGATAAATTTTATCATCATGGATTGCAAGCATATCAACATCTGAATCTTCTTGTTGATCACCTCGGGCACAACTGCCAAATAAAATCAGAGCTTTTAATTGCATTTAATACCTCGTTCGTGTCAACTTGTTGGTAATGGTCGGAATTGCAATTGAATACCAAAATATCCCAAAACCTAAATTTAAAAGTTCTGCGATACCTACAGGGGGCATATCTTTTGTCCCATATTTTGAGTACCCGGCAATAACTGTTATATCAAATGCCCGAAGGAAAGAATCAAACCAATCATGGTTAGGGTATTTTATGTAGTGATAGTACCCTCCAAATAGCGCGACAATAAACAACCCAGAAAATACACACTTAAAAAAACTCTCTCCCCAGCCGAAAAACTTTCCTGATAAAAACATGATGATTAGCTCAAACACATCAACGACAGTTAGAATCAGCAACAAGGGCTTATAGCACCAATATATGAACTTGTTGTTGTCGTAGAACCTCATAAAGATTCGTGCTTTTATTTCTTGCAGGACAGCGACTTCTATTGATGAATAATAGTATTCTGAAAATTTATTGTTTAAACGATATAACTTTTGAGCAACTTCCGACTTTGTTTTTTCCAAGCGTGCTTTTTGCCCAAATTGACTTTTTTCATGAACTCTTAAGACTTTTGCTTCGGTATTGGTATAAGCAGAAGCAATCAATTTTTTGGAATCAATGATACAATCTATGAAAACAGTTTCATTCCCTGACATTCCAATATCGCAAAATGTACACTTGAAGAATTGACATTCAATAAAATTAGCAAATGAAAAAGAACATTTTT
>JAGBWB010000244.1 GCA_017629975.1 Lentisphaeria bacterium | reverse complement strand
TGTTCAAAAGTCATCACTTATTATAATACATAAGATATAATATACTGCTCTTTCAAATAATTTGCAAGTCCTAATTAATTCAAAAACAAAACTTTCCAGAATAAAAGCAGTAGTTTTTCCTTTTTTTCCCGGAGATGGAGACAAAAAAAACTGCGCTCGCACAAGTCAACGACAACTTGTGGAACGCAGTTTGATCAAAACTTCACCGGGAAAAAGTCTTTCCGGGGAAGTATTCAGACCGATCAGGGAAGAACAGTCTTGGCAAGGGGATTCTGCCGGTGAGCTTCTTCCATGACATAGACCTGACGGCGAACCTGATCCAGAGTGATCTCGCGGGGAGCGCCATTGACGATCACATTGTAGTAATTGTCATAGATGGCGGCAGAAAGTCCCTTGAATCCGCTGGAGTTGGATTCGCTGTTGTCAAAGGTCCACTCTTCTTCGATCCAGTCCAGTTTCTCTGAGCAGTACTTACGATCCTGGCTCCAGGGTTTCCAGAATTCCTGTTTGGGAGCCTTGGCGGGATCAAAGTATTTCCATTTGAGTCCGTTGGGACCGCCGGTCAGACCGCCGTATTCAGCCTGGATGTTATACATCTCGCCCTGGGGATAAGCCTGGAAGGAGCTGACCTGGACTTCGACCAGAGGATGTCCTTCGCCGTAGAGGCTGACGGTGCAGAAGTTGTTGGCATCGCCGCCCAGACCATGGTGCAGAGCAGCCATGCGGCAGAAGACCTGAGGCATACCTTCGCCGAAGAGAACGATCGCCTGGTCAACGGGGTGCGGTCCGGTGTTGTAGAGGTTGCCGGCGAGCTGATCCTGACGGGTCTGCCAGTCCCAGCGGCGGGCGAATCCGCTCCAGTTGGAACGGATGCAGACGATCTTACCCAGAACTCCGGAAGCGATGATTTCGCGCATCTTGATGAAGAAGGGGTAGAAACGGCTGTTCTGGTAGGGCATGAAGAGACACTTGTTCTGTTCAGCCAGAGCGACCAGCATATCAAATTCAGCCACATTGGGGGCGCTGGGTTTTTCACTGATGACGTTGAAGCCTTTGGAAAGACCGAGCTTGGAGCAGGCAACGTGGAAACGGCTGGGGGTGGCGTTGATCAGCAGATCAAAACCGCCTTTTTCAATCATTTCCTCAAAGCTCTCGTAAACCTGGCAGCCGAAGCGGTCCACAGCATCCTGACGGCGTTCGGGCAGATTGTCAGCCACGGCGATCACCTTGAAACGGGGATCAGTGACGAGATAGGCACCGTGGATATTGCATCCACTGCGGCCATATCCGGCGATAGCGACTCTGATTACTTTGTCCATTTTAAATTCCTTTCTTTATTTAATGGACTACGTGTCTCCGTTGCGGCGCAACGGAAAAATAAGTTTATGTTCAGGCACCTGACAGCTGCCGCCATCGAGAAGCTCACCGAGCCTTTCAAGAGCGGCCGCCATAAGTGCCTCGTAATTCTGAATAAAACTTGTGACCTTGACACCCCAGACATTTTCCGGATAATTATTGTCAAAGTCGCTGTACCACAGATCTTTTCCCCAGCATCTTCCGGCGCTCCGGGCAGCCTGCATAAAAGCACCTGTAAGAGAAATGGAGTCTGACAGAACCAGAACCTCTCTGCCTTTGACAGCTTTCAAACGCGCCTCCATTTCAGAAGCAAGCAAGGAAAAATCTCCTCCGGGGGCGAAGTTCCACAGCTCATAAAATTTCCCGGCTTTGCGGCAGGCGTCTGCGAAACCTTCAAAGCGGTACTGTCCCGGCAGGGAATCCCCCCCTGAACTCATGAAGACCGGGAGCGCCCCGGGGAAGTGCTCCATCCGTTCCGCAGCGATGGTTCTGTATGCGCCTCTGTGATCGGTGGAAACACAATTGACGCCGGGGATCACCCGGTTGACGATCACCTGGGGGATCTTGCCGTTGACGGCTTCGATCACAGGGATATCCGCACTGTGGGGGAAACGCCAGAGCAAGGCGTCAAATTCGTAAAGCATCGCCCAGTTGGAGCGCTTGGCAAGGAGTTCTTTTTTGAAGACGCGGCAGTTGAAGTTGCGGTACATTTCAAGTTCCACACCGAGTGGCATACCGATGAGGGCGATATCCCGTCTGTGTTCGCTCAGAGGATTGACCAGAGTTCCGGAACCGCGGCGGCTGGTCAGACGGCGTGAAATGACCAACTCCTGAACGGCACGGTCCAGAGTGGCGCGCGCCACCTGAAACTCGCGCATCAGTTCAAGACGCGAAGGCAGCGAAGTATTGACCGGATAAACTCCGGTCAGGATCCGCCTTTCAATTTCTCTGGCTATGTCGCGGTAGGTTTTCATTACTCTTAACTTAATACAGACATGATCATTCTTCCTATAAAATAATTTGCATAGTCAACTTTTTCAAGTGCATTTTCAATAAAAAATGGATTTTTTTCTGTGCTCCCGAAAGGTGGCGGCGATATCAGAAAAGTACGGAGAAGTACGGAGAAGTACGGAAGCAATGGCGATATCAAGCCGTTTCTTC
>JAGBWB010000243.1 GCA_017629975.1 Lentisphaeria bacterium | reverse complement strand
GCTGTCGAACTCGCCGGCAGGATCATTTACAACGAAGCCGACAGTCTCGAAAACGAGATCCGCTGCGTGCTGGATTGAGAGGCGGAAAAACAACAGTGAAAAGCTCTGTTTTTTTGCGGAATGTGGAAATCAGAGCTTTTTTTGATAAAAAAAGTCATTTTGACGAAAAAACGCGCCCTTTGCGCTTGCATATTGCGTTTAAAGGTGATATATTATAAAAATTACATGTATTGATGGGATGTTTTTGCCGTTTATGGTTCAAATCCTCGGAACCTAAGAACAGCAATATATCCTGGCAGGGAAAGCGGTATCCGGTATAAAAACGTGGCTGTTCCGGGTGTTGGCACCGTGCCCGTCGTGTATTGTTAAAACAGAAAAACACAGGTAATGTTCATGAACCGAAAGATCAAATTCCTGTGGGCAAAACAAAATTTAAAGAGGTAAAAATCTATGGTCAGAATCAGAATGAAACGTACCGGCTCCCGTAACGCGGCATGTTTCCGCGTTGTGGTGATGGATCAGCGTTCCAGCCGGGACGGACGGGCAATTGAAGAACTCGGATACTATGATCCCATCCGCAAGCAGGAAAAGATCAATCTTGAGCGCGCTGAATACTGGATCGGTGTCGGTGCTCAGGTTTCCGAAACTGTTGCTGATATCATTGATCGTGCCCGCACCGGCGTTGTTCTTGCCGAGCGTGTCCGCAAACCTGCTATGTCCAAAAAGGCCAAGGAAAAAGCTGAAGCTGAAGCCAAGGCCAAGGCTGAGGCCGCTGCCGCTGCCGCAGAGGCTGCTGCTGAGGAAACTGCTCAGGCCTAATTTAAGGTTTTTTGACTATGTTCAAGAAGTTGTTTGGATTCCTGCTTGGCAGCAACAGTGCGTCTGAAAGTTCAAAGGTTCAGGCTCCTGCTAATGTTGAGGCCGGTGATTTGCAGGGATTTGTCGAATTTGTTGTAAAATCGCTGGTTGATCATCCTGAAGAAATGGAAATCATTCCCGAACAGAATGAAGATCATTGTGCGCTGCGGATCCGTTGCCACAAGGATGACCGGGGCAAGATCATCGGTAAACGCGGCAAGACCATTACGGCTATCCGCGCACTGGTGAGCGGCGCCGCCGGACGCCAGCATAAGCGCGTTTCAGTTGACGTTCTTGACTGAGATGGCGCATAAAGAAGGATGAGGGAAAGTGAGAATTGATGTACTGACACTCTTTCCCGAAGTCTTTCCCGGTCCGTTGGGAAGCAGTGTTGATGGACGGGCACTGCGTTCAGGTGTGGTAGAGTTCAATGCGGTAAATGTCCGCGACTTTGCCAAAGATGAGCGCGGTACCGTTGATGAGCGCCCTTACGGAGGCGGCCCCGGGATGCTGATGAATCCTGTGGTGCTGACCGAAGCTGTGGAGTCAGTCAAAACCCCTGAGTCTGTGGTGGTGCTGACCTCTCCCAGAGGCGAGGTGCTCAGTCACGCACTGGCAGCCGAGCTTGCCAAAGCCAAACATCTGGTCATTATTGCCGGACATTATGAAGGTGTTGATGAACGGATGATCGAAGAGGTCGTTGACCGTGAGATTTCTATCGGGGACTATGTCCTTTCAAATGGTAATCTTGCGGCAATGGTGATCGCAGACAGTGTGATCCGTCTCCTTCCGGGAGCGTTGGGTGATATTGCTTCTGCCGAGCAGGACTCCTTTGGTGATGGTTTGCTTGAGTTTCCGCAATATACGAGACCTCCGGTCTTCCGCGGCAGAGCGGTTCCGGAGATATTGATGAGCGGTGACCACGGCAGGATCGCTGAGTACAGGCGGCGCATGAGCGAGCGTCTGACCAGGGAACGGCGGCCGGATTTATGGGAAAAATTTTTAATCAATGAGGGTTTAAAATGAATGTTCTGGACAAAATTCGCAAAGAACAGGTGAGAGCTGAACAGTTTGAGTTCAACGTCGGCGACACCATTCGGATTCATGTTAAGATCGTTGAAGGAACTACTGAACGTATTCAGCAGTTCCAGGGAACTGTTATCGCCAGACGCGGCTCCGGTATTGAGGAGACCTTTACTGTCCGTCGCGTTCAGGCCGGACAGGGTGTGGAGCGTGTGTTCCCCATCAACTCCCCCCGTATCGATAAGATCGAGGTCATCCGCCGCGGTCTTGTCCGTCGGGCAAAACTGTACTATCTCCGTGACAAAGTGGGTAAAGCTGCCCGCGTCAAGGAACTTCGTACCCGCTAAGCAAAGGTATTTGCCAAGTGGCACGAGTCAAGTCAGAATTGACTTATGACGATGAACTCCTCCTCAGGGAACGAAAGCTCCTTCAGGAGGGGTTTACTTTTATCGCCGGAGTCGATGAGGCGGGCAGAGGTCCTCTTGCCGGTCCTGTGGTCGCAGCTGCGGTGATATTGCCCCGGGAGGGGGTGCTGCCGGGAGTCTTTGACTCCAAGCAGCTTTCAGATCAGCGGCGGAGAGTTTTGCGCGATGAGATCCTTGAAGTCGCAGAAACGGCAGTCGGTGTTGCAGATGTTCATGAGATAGATACTTTGAATATCCTCCGCGCCACGCATCTTGCGATGCACAGAGCTGTTGCCGGTTTGAAAAAAGTTGAATTTGTGCTGGTTGACGGATTGCCTGTCAAAGGCTTTCCCTGTCCCGCAGAAAATATGGTAAAGGGCGATGCACGCAGTGCTTCAATAGCCGCTGCAAGTATTGTCGCTAAAGTTTACCGGGATGAATTGATGGAAAAACTTGATGAAGAATATCCCGGTTACGGATTTGCCGCTCATAAAGGTTATGGAACTGCGGCACATCTGAAAGCATTGCAGGAATTGGGGGTGACTCCGGTTCACCGCAGATCATTCGCCCCGGTGCGCGAGATCGCTGATCCGCAGCCGGTTCAATTGGAGTTGTTTTGATGATCCGTGAAATTACATTGAGAGGAGTTGCCCGCGTTTTCACCGACGCGGGTGGTACTTTGTGCTGAGTGATCTGAACCGGCGCAGAGTGGTTTTGCTGCCGGAAAGTGGTTTTGCTATTATCTGCCATTGGGGCAGTTGAGATTATATTTACTGTAAGAATTCTGAAAGAAGCATATTATTATGGAACTGGAAACGATCCGTCACAGTGCGGCGCATTTGATGGCTGCCGCTGTTAAAAAACTTTATCCTGAAACCAAATTTGATATCGGTCCTGCCACTGAAAACGGTTTTTATTATGACTTTGATATGGATCATCGTCTGACCGTTGAAGATCTTGCTCAGATTGAAAAGGCAATGAAAAAAATGCTGGGCGGAAAGGTCAAATTTGAGCGCTTTGAAACCACGCGTGAAGAAGCAGAGAAACTTCTGGCTGACCAGCCTTTCAAACTGGAACGCCTCGCTGATATTCCTGAAGGTGAAGCAATCAGCTTCTACCGCAGCGGTGATTTTATTGACCTCTGCCGCGGACCTCATGTGGAAAGCTCCGCTGAGATCGGTGCTGTCAAACTGCTCTCTGTTGCCGGAAGTTATTTCCGCGGTGATGAAAACAATAAGATGCTCCAGCGTATCTACGGCACCGCGTTTGCCACAGCTGAAGATCTGAAAGAGTATCTGAACCGTATTGAAGAAGCCGCCAAACGCGACCATCGCAAACTTGGAACCGAACTTGAACTTTTCGGCTTCTCTGAGCAGATCGGTCCCGGACTTGTTCTGTGGCATCCCAAAGGCGCTTTGATCCGTCACCTGGTTGAAACCGCCTGGAAAGAAGAGCATTACAAGAACGGCTATCAGCTTCTTTATACTCCTCACATCGGACAGAGTGTTCTCTGGGGGACCAGCGGTCACCTTGACTTCTATCATGACGGCATGTATTCCCCTATGCAGATCGATGAAAAGGATTACTATGCCAAACCCATGAACTGCCCCTTCCATATTGAGGTTTACCGTTCACGGCTGCGTTCCTATCGCGAACTTCCTCTGCGCTGGGCTGAGCTGGGAACTGTTTACCGTTACGAAAAATCCGGTTCTCTCCACGGCTTGATGCGTGTGCGCGGATTCACTCAGGATGATGCTCATATCATCTGTACTCCTGAGAGCATTGAAGAGGAAATTGCAGAAGTGCTCCGCTTCAGTCTTTATATCAACCGCATGTTCGGCTTTACCGATATCAAGCCCTATCTTGCCACCCGTCCTGCCAAGGCTGTGGGTGAGCCTGAGCGCTGGGCAAAAGCCATTGACTCTCTGGAAAAGGCTGTTGCCAAAGCCGGACTTGAGTGTGAAGTTGATGAAGGCGGCGGCGCTTTCTACGGTCCCAAAATCGACCTTAAGATCAAGGACGCCATCGGCCGTGAATGGCAGACGACCACCATTCAGTTTGACTTCAACCTGCCTGAGCGTTTTGATATGACCTATATCGGCGCAGACGGTCAGAAGCATCGTCCCTACATGGTCCACCGCGCTCTCCTGGGGTCACTTGAGCGTTTCTTCGGTATTCTGGTTGAGCACTATGCAGGCGCTTTTCCCTTGTGGCTTGCTCCTGAACAGGCCCGTATTCTGCCTGTTTCTGATAAATTGGTGGATCAGGCGATGGCTATCCGCGATGAAATGCGTAAAGCCGGGTTCCGTGTTGAAGTTGATCCTCAGGCTGCCGGACTGGGAGCCAAGATCCGTGAGGCGCGTTCTGCCCGTCTGCCCTACATCTTTGTGCTGGGTGAGAAAGAGGCTGCCGACGGCACTCTGGCGGTCCGTTCCCGCCGTGAAGGGGAACTCGGCGGCATGAAAATCGCAGAAATCATCGAAAAGATGAAATATGAACTTGAAAATAAAGTAAATTAATGCTATATTAAGAAAATTAATTTGCTTGTTACTTCGCCTCCGGCGGTCGGAGGCGATGAAAATTGACCCTGAAAGGAGGGTGTTGCTATAGCTAAGTTGTTGAAAGGTAATGATCGGACTGTTCAGCTTACCAACGTGCTTTTGATTGGGCTTGATGGTGAGCAGCTCGGTGTGGTTTCTTATTCCAGAGCCAAAGAGCTTGCGGCTGAAGCAGGACAGGATCTTGTGATGGTGGCAGAACGGGCTAATCCGCCTGTTGTGCGCATTATGAATTTCGGCAAACTTTGTTACGAGCAGAAGAAGAATCAGAAGGCTCAGCGTAAAGTCGCCGCCGCACAGAAGGTCAAAGAGGTGAAGTTTCACATCAATATTGACCAGCACGATTACGAGACCAAGATCAAGCATGTGCAGGACTTCTTTGAAAAAGGATTCCGGGTCAAGGTCACACTGGCTCTGCGCGGACGCGAAATGGCTCATCAGAACATGGCTTTTGATTTGATGAACCGCGTTACTGAGGAACTGATTCCGGTCGCTGATCCTGACGGTAAACCGAAGATGATGGGAAGAAATATTACCGTCGGTTTTACCCCGAAGTCCGGAACTGTCAAGAAGGCTCCGACTGCGGAAGATGAAGCGGATACCGGTGTTGAAGATGTGGAAACATCTGATGCCGCCGCTGAAGAAAGCGAAGAATAATCTGAATTGAACGGCACTTGAAGAAGTGCTATCCAATACGCTGATGCCGGTGAAAAGAGCATTGACCGGTACGGCGGTGTAATCATCAAAAAGAAAGGTGAAAACAATGCCCAAGCTCAAAACCAGAAAATGTGCCGCAAAGCGGCTCAAGCAGACCGGAACTGGCAAGTTCCGTCATTTCAAGGCTGGCGCCCGCCACCTTATGTCCTCCAAGAACGCCAAGCGTCGTCGTCGTTTGCGTCAGGATGGTGCCGTTTCTACCGCAGAAAGCCGCCGTATCAAGGTCGCACTGCCTTACGGTCTGTAATTAGAGGAGGATTGAATTATGTCAAGAGTTACCTGTGCCGTTTCTTCCCGCAAACGCCGTAAGCGCGTACTTGAGCGCGCCAAAGGTTTTTACGGTAATGCAAGCCGCAATATCCGTACTGTTTATGATGCCGTCAACAAGGCTAAGAGCCACTCTTATGTCGGCCGTAAACAGAAAAAGCGGCAGTATCGTGCGCTGTGGATCGTCCGTATCAACGCAGCCTGCCGTATGCTCAATGTCTCTTACAGCCGATTTATGGCAGGTCTGAAGAATGCCAACATCACCCTGAACCGTAAGGTGCTTGCTGATCTGGCAGTGACCAACCCCGCCGAATTCAAGGCGCTGGTTGAGAAGGTCACCCAGGCCTGAGATTGAAAGAGGCTTTTTTCCGGAGTTCTGACTGAGATCTTTTCAAGGAACTCCGGGGAAATCAGGCAGCTCTCAAGAGCCGCTCACAATCTGACAGCTTGAAGTTGGTGTTTTCAGACACTTTCTTTCAGGCTGTCTTTTTTTAATGGAATAAAATGTTATGAATCCGGTAATTGAAAAAATCAACGCTGCAGTTGCTTCAGCTGCGGCAAAGGTCGCCGCAGCGGCGGCCGCAGCGGATATTGAGGCTGTGCGTATTGAGTTTCTCGGCCGCAACGGACTCTTTCCGGCGCTTTCCCGTGAAATGGGTTCCATTCCCGCTGAGGAAAAAAGAGAAACAGGAGCTGCTTTCAATAAAGGTCGTCAGCAGATCCAGCAGCTCATTGATGACGGCAACGCCAAATTTGCCGCCAATGCCGGCAATGCCGGTGCCATTGATACCTCCTTGCCCGGCCGTCGCCGTCCCGTGGGCAGAAAGCATCCCATCATGGAGATCGCAGACGAATGTGTGGAAATTTTCGGACGTATGGGATTTGTTCCTGTTTCCGGCCCTGAAATGGAGGATATCTATCATAACTTTGATGCCCTCAATACTCCTGCGGATCATCCTTCCCGGGATGAGCAGGATACATTCTATTTTCCTGACGGCAGGATCTTGCGTTCCCAGACTTCTCCTGTGCAGATCCGCGTTATGGAAACCCATGAGCCCCCTGTCCGCATCGTTGCTCCCGGAAGAGTTTTCCGCCGTGATACCCCTGAGGCGACCCATGGTATGAACGTCCATCAGATCGAAGGTCTTTACATTGACAAAGACGTTTCTCTGGCTGATTTGAAAAGTGTGCTTCTTACCTTTGCCCGCGAAATGTATGGCGAAAAGGTGAACATCCGTCTGCGTCCTCACTTCTTCCCCTTTACCGAACCCAGCGTGGAATATGACTTCAGCTGTGTGGTCTGCGGCGGAAAAGGATGCAATGTCTGCAAACACTCCGGATACATTGAGATCGCAGGTGCCGGTATGGTTGACCCTGCCGTGCTGAAAAATGTGGGTTACGATCCTGAGAAGTGGAGCGGTTTTGCTTTCGGTCTCGGTATTGAACGCCTTGCCATGCTCCGTTACCGGATCCCCGATCTGCGTTATCTCTACGAGAACGACGTCAGATTCCTTGAACAGTTCTGATCATCAGGGAGGAATATTTTTATGAATATCTCAAGAAAGTGGCTCTCTGATTACATTGAGCTTAATTGCTCCGATGCGGAGCTGTGTGCCCGGCTGACTGCTGCCGGTATTGAAGTTGAAGCCGTTGAGTCCGGTTCCCCAGTGCCTGCCGGTGTTGTGGTCGCCCGGATCGAATCCCGGGAGGTGCATCCCGGTTCCGACCACCTCTCTGTCTGCCAGGTTTTTGACGGCAAAGAGACCCGTCAGGTGGTTTGCGGAGCCCCCAACTGTGACGCAGGCAAGATTGTGCCTCTTGCCACCATCGGAACTGTCTTCCAGAGCGAAGAAGGTGAATTCAAGATCAAGAAATCCAAACTCCGCGGTGTTGAATCCTGCGGCATGATGTGCAGCGCCAAAGAGATCGGTGTGGGGGATGATGACTCCGGACTTCTCATTCTGGATGACTCTCTTGCACTCGGAACTCCCCTTTGCGATATCTACCGCTCTGACACCAAAATTGAAGTTGAAGTCACCCCCAACCGCGCCGACTGGCTTTCCATGTTTGGTATCGCAAGGGATGTGGCATGTCTTTTGAATACCCCTGCAGCTCTTCCTGAAATCTCTGTTCCTGAGTGTGCCATTCCTGCGCCCGGTTTGGTGACTGTTGAAGCTCCTGACCTCTGCCCCCGCTATATCGGCAGAACTCTCAAGAATGTGAAAGTCGGTCCTTCTCCCGACTGGATGGTTGAGCGTCTTGAAGCTGTCGGTTTGCGTTCCATCAACAACGTGGTGGATATCACCAACTTTGTTCTCATGGAACTCGGTCAGCCTCTTCACGCTTTTGACCTTGCCAAACTGGAAGGCAAGCGGGTTGTCGCCCGGCGTGCCAGACAGGGGGAAAAGATCGTTACCCTTGACGGCAGCGAATTGGAGCTTTCTGAAGCCAATCTTGTGATTGCAGATGCTGAAAAGCCTATGGCTCTTGCCGGTATCATGGGCGGTGAATTTTCAGGTGTCAGCGAGACAACCACTGAGATCCTGCTGGAAAGTGCCTGTTTTGCCCCTGCCAATATCCGTACCACCTCCCGGAAACTTGGTATTTCAAGTGACTCCAGCTACCGCTTTGAACGGGGCGTGGACTATGATATGACCGAAGTCGCAGCCGACCGGGCCGTCCAGCTGCTCATTGAACTTGCAGGCGCTGAACTTTCAAGTGAAAAGGTGGATATCACCACCGGCCGTCCTGAAGAGAAAAAGATTCTCTGCCGCTTTGAAAAGATCCGCAAACTCATTGGCTGCGATGTGAGCAACGAGCGTATGATGGAAATTTTCAAGGCTCTGCGTCTGGAACTTTCTGATATCAGCGCCGACTCCTGTGTCGTGACCGCTCCTCTCTTCCGTGCCGATCTTGAACGCGAAGCCGACCTTGCTGAAGAAGTTGCGCGCGTCAATGGTCTTGATGCAGTTCCCATCGTCCCTGTCCGTGCCGTCCGCTGCATTCCCGAAAGCGAGAATGATTATGACTGGCAGCGGGAATTGCGTGAAATGGCCATCGGTATGGGCTTCTACGAGTGTATGCATTACAGCATTGTGAGCATCGCCTCTGCACTTTCTGACCGCCGTTTCAAAGAGAGTGATCTGATCAAACTCAAGAATCCTCTCAACCAGGAACAGCCCTGCATGCGCTGTGCTCTTCTTGGCGAAATGCTGGGCACTGTGGGACGGAACTTCTCCCGCGGCAACCGTGATCTTGCTCTTTTTGAACTTGACAAGGCTTTCTGCGCCAACGGGGAGCTTTTCCCTGAAGAACGCTGGGAGATGATCTTCCTTATGACCGGCCGCCGCCATCCTGAACTTTATTCAGAGAGGGGACGCGAGAATGTTGATTTCTTTGATCTCAAGGGTGTCTTTGAAAGTATTTTTGAGACTTTGAAGATCCGTAACTTCCGTTTTGTGGAAAGCAAAGATGCGACATTCCGTGCAGGTCACGCTCTGGATATCGTGCTTGAGGGTAAAACTGTGGGAGCTTTCGGTGAGATCGCAGCTGATCTCTGCTCCGGATTCCGTGCCACAGCTCCTGTCTTTGCCGGACGTATCGATCCCGCCGCGCTGCGCGATGCGGCGTCTCATGTGAACACCCAGTACAAAGAACTCTGTGCGTTCCCCGCCATTGAACGGGATGTCGCCTGTGTGGCTTCCGCCGATCAGAGCAACGCTGATGTTCTGGAGTTCATCCGCCGTCTGCGGCTGCCCAACTTTGAACAGGTCAAACTCTTTGATATCTTTGTTGATGACAAGCTCAAAGCAGAAAACAAAAAGAGTGTTGCTTACACTCTGACGTTCCGCAACAAAGAGCGCACCCTGACCGATAACGAAGTCAATGCCGCCATGGAAAAATTGCGTTCCAGACTGGTTGCCGACCTTAAATTTGAACTCAGATAAAAATCAGGAGAATTGAATTATGCTTGATAAAACTCCCGGAATCATCTATGAAGGCAAACTTGAAGCCAAAGGTTTGAAATTTGCCATCGTCTGCGGCCGTTTCAACAGTTTCTTTGTTGACCGTCTGCTTGAGGGCGCCATGGATGCCATCGTCCGCCACGGCGGCGATGCGGCAGATGTGAGTGTGGCTTATGTCCCCGGTTCATACGAGATCCCCTTTGCCATCAAGAAATTGCTGGAAAAAGGCGGAGTTGACGCGGTTATTGCTCTGGGAGTGGTGATCCAGGGGGCGACCCCTCATGCCTCCTACATCAATTCCGAGGTTTCCAAATGCCTTGCCCAGCTGGGACTTGAGTTCGGTGTGCCCGTGACCTACGGCATGATCACTGCTGAAGATCTGGATCAGGCCATTGAGCGCAGCGGAACCAAAGTCGGCAACAAAGGTGTGGATGCCGCCATCGCCGCCATTGAAATGGCTAATCTCGCCCGTGTGATCGGATAAGATATTATGGCAATCATTTCCAACCCTGAAGAAGCTCCCCGTCCCAACAGTAAACGTTTCGGACGGGAAGCTGTTATGCAGTATCTTTTCAGCTGCGAGTTAAAAGGCGAGATCCCGACTGCTTCTACATTCAGTCAGTGTTACGATCTGATCTGCAATGAAGACCAGCTTGATCTCAACCGTTTCACCCGCAAGGCAAAGGAGTTCGCCATTGAGCTTTACACTCAGGTGGAGCTCAACCGTGAGAGAGTTGACGCGCTCCTGGTCCCCTGTTGTGATGAGGGATGGGGATGGGACCGTATCTCAGCTGTTGACCGCAACATCATGCGTGTCGCAGTGACTGAAATGCTTATGTTTGACAATATTCCCGATGTGGTCAGCATCAACGAAGCTGTTGAGATCGGCAGAGATTTCTCTGGAAGTGCCTCAGGCAGCTTTATCAATGGTGTACTGAACCGCATTATGCGGGAACTGCCCCCTCCCGAAAGACGAAAGGATTGATTATGGACCGTTGCTCTTTTGCCCGGATGGTCCGGGAACGTATGCTCCGCCTTGACGGTGCTACCGGAACTGAACTTGCCAAGCAGGGAATGCCTCCCGGTGTGTGTCCGGAAAAATGGGTGACGGAAAATCCTCAGGCTCTCTGTGCAGTGCAGGGAGCCTATGTCAGCGCAGGGAGCAATATCGTTTATGCTCCCACATTCGGAGCAAACCCTTTCAAGCTCGCTGAATTCGGACTTGAAGAGAAATGCCGGGAAATGAACGCCGCTCTGGTGGGGATTTCCCGGAAGGCTGTTGCCGGGAAAGCTCTTGTTTTCGGTGACATCGCCCCCACAGGCCAATTGATCGAACCCTTTGGGGAGCTGCCTTTTGAAGAGTGCGTGTCAGCCTATAAAATTCAGGTTGCCGGACTCCTTGAGGGCGGCGCAGATGGTTTCGCCATTGAAACCATGATGGATCTTCAGGAGTGCCGCGCTGCATTGTTGGCGGTTCGGGAACTTGCTCCGGATCACCCTGTCATTGTCACCATGACCTTTGATGACTCCGGCAGGACTCTCACCGGATGTGATCCTGTAAGCGCCCTTATCTGTTTGCAGGCTCTCGGTGCAGATGCTTTCGGATGCAACTGTTCTGTGGGGCCTGAAGCGATGGCTCAGGTCATCGCCAGACTCAAACCTTATGCCCAAATTCCTCTTGTGGCAAAGCCCAATGCCGGACTTCCCCGTCTGGAAGGTGACAGGACCGTATTTGATCTTGACCCTGCCGGTTTCGGTGCCGCCGCAAAACTTCTTACCGCAGCGGGAGCGGCCATTCTCGGCGGCTGCTGCGGCACAACTCCTGCCCATATTGCTGAACTTGATAAAGCCCTCGGCGATGCCTCCGGCGTCATTTTTTCCGGTGTTACCGGCATGGTGAGTTCAACAGGAGCTTTCCGGCGCATTGCTCCCGG
>JAGBWB010000242.1 GCA_017629975.1 Lentisphaeria bacterium | reverse complement strand
GTCAAGGTCAAGTTCTTTGCCGAGGCTTTCCATGACGAGCTGCTGGAGATAGCGTGAAAGCAGCACCAGACGGTCGCTGTAAGGGACGATGACCATATTGCGGTCACCTTTTCCGGCTCCGGCGATGTACCACATGGCACTCAGCATCATGGCGGGGTTTTTCAAAGCATCGGTGCTGCGTGTGAGTTCATCCATGCGGAGGAATCCTGCAATAAAGCTTTTGAAATCAATGCCGGTCAGTGCGGCGGGGACATGGCCCACAATGGCACTTTCACTGGTACGTCCGCCGATGGAGTCTGCCATTTCAAAGGAGGCGAGAAACTTCTTTTCAGCGGCATATTGGTCAAGCTTGCTGCCGGGCATGGTGACAGCGGCGGCGTGGCGGCCGAAATCCAGGCCCCGGGCGGCATAGAATTTTTCCATGGCGATCATGTTGTTTTTGGTTTCCTGAGTACCGCCTGATTTGGAGACCACCAGGTGAAGTGTTGTTTCAGGATCCATGACCTGACAGAGATCAGCAAATTCTGCGGAGTCGGTATTGTCAAGGAAATAGATTTTCAAGCCGTTTTTGCGTGTTTCAACTGGAAGTTCGTTCCAGTAGGGGCCGTTGACCGCAAATTGGAGCAGCTGGGGGCCCAGAGCTGATCCGCCGATACCGTTGACGGCAACAGCGGTGAAGGGGCGTCCGGTTGAACCGGTGATGGCTCCGGAACGGACTTGAGCTGCGAACTCTTCAACGGCCTTGTAAAGGGGAGAAGAGCAATAGGTGATACGGTCGGTAAAATGGGTGACTTTGCGCTTTTCATCAGGATTTTTGATTTCTCCCTTTTCGATAGCGGCGATACCGGCATTGGCTCTGGCAAAAAGGGGAGCCATTTTTTCAAGGTCGTTATCGGTAAAATTCATGCCGGCAAAATTGATTTCAAATCCGCTTTCAGCATCTGTGATAGTGTATTTACGGCAACGGTCAAACCAGTCAGACATAGTGTAAAACTCCTGAAATTAAAAACAGGCGGCCGGACTTTCATTGTTGAAAGCAGTGCCGCCTGTTAAACGTGTATGCGATAGATAAAGAACTTTGATTATTCTTCAGCTGCCAGCTCTTCTGCGACAGCATCGGCGAGCTCATAGTTTGCGGTCACCTGCTGCACGTCATCAAGTTCTTCCATACGGTCCACCAGGCGCATAACCTGACGGGCGGTATTGGCGTCGGTGATTTCCACGACCATATCGGGTTTGCGGACGATACCGGCTTCTTCAGTGGGGACCTGATTTTCTTCAAAGGCCTTTGCGAGGGCTTCAAAGTTTTCGGGAGCGGCCCAGATTTCGGCGACGCCGTCTTCGACCTGAATATCGTCGGCACCGGCATCGAGGGTGATTTCCATAAGTTTGTCTTCATCGGCCCATTCGCCGGTGATGACGAAGTGTGCCTGACGCTGGAACATACGGGCAACAGCACCGGAATCGGCAAGGTTTCCGCCGTTGCGGTCAAAGGTCATACGGACATCGCTGATGGAGCGGTTGCGGTTATCGGTCAAACATTCGACGATGACAGCAACGCCGCCTGCGGCATAGCCTTCGTAGACGATTTCTTCAAAGGTGACATCTCCCAGTTCGCCCATACCTTTTTTGATGGCACGGTCGATGTTGACGTTGGGCATATTCAAAGCCTTGGCTGCGGCGAGAGCGGATCGGAGTTTGGGGTTGGAGTTGGGGTCGGAACCGCCCATTTTGGCGGCGACCATGATTTCTTTACCGATACGGGAAAACGCTTTACCGCGGACTTTGTCGGCTGCGGCTTTTTTGTTTTTGATGTTTGCCCACTGACTGTGACCGGACATAATGACTTCTCCTGTAAAAAATGGTGAAAATTAAATTTACTTAATATAGTGCAAAAAAGATGAATTTTCAAGTCATTTGGAAAATTTTTTATTAATATTTACCTGTTGCAGTTGAAAAAAACTTGAATGTGTGATATCTTGATAATATTAATGACACGCCTCATAACAGCAAAAAACAAATAAAGGTGTTTGAATTATGGAAAAGCGTTTTGCCAACGAAAATTTCCCTCCTGAAATTCAGGAAAGAGCCGACCGGATGAATACGGATGAATCCAAAGTTCCTGTGGTGGAACTTCCCCCGCTGCCTGTTGACGGACATACCACCGGAAGTGATTTTCAGACCAATATCCGTCCCCGTCTGATCGCCGCTTTTGAGAAATATATGTACGGACCTGTGCCGCCCCGCTGCGAAGAGTTGATCTTCAAACAGACTTCTGAGGGGAGTGCTTTCGGCGGTCTGGGGATCCGGCGTGAAGTTGATATCATCTGCCGCCACAAGGGCATGGAGCGGATCCTGCATCTTCTGCTCTATCTTCCTGCCAAAGCTCAGGGAAAAGTCCCTGTCTTTTTCGGCTTGAACTTCAAAGGGAATCATACCATTACCACAGATCCGGATGTGACGTTTCATCCCTTTGAAAGGTACGCGCCTGTAAACCCCAACTCTCTGCGTCAGGCAGACAGCCGCTGCGATGAGTCGGGCAGGGGGAAATTCACCGGACGCTGGGATGTGGAAAATGTCCTTAAAAGAGGCTATGCCACGGCGACGATTGCATATTTTGACATTTATCCCGATGTGCCTGCGGGGTTTGAAAAGAGTATTATGCGCATGTTTTACACCCCTGAAGTGTGGAACTCTCCCCGGCGCGACTCCGGCGCCATCAGCGCCTGGGTGTGGGGTGTTCAGCGGGCTCTGGACTATCTGGAAACTGTTCCGGAAATCGACAGTTCCAAGATGATGGTTCACGGACACTCACGTCTGGGCAAGACCGCCTTGTGGGCAGGTGCCGTGGATCAGCGTATCGCCCTCACCGTTTCCAACTGTTCCGGAACCTGCGGTGCAAAGCTCTGCCACCGTTTCTTCGGAGAAAGTTTTGAGTGGATCCAATTCTGGAACCCCCACTGGGTCCGTCCGGAGTTTGAGAAATACGTTCAGCATGACACGGAGTACCCCATTGATCAGCACATGCTTATGGCGGCGATAGCTCCCCGTCTGCTCTACGTGGCAAGCGGTTCTCTTGACGAATACGCTGATCCCCGCGGCGAGTTTGAAGCGGCCGTGGCGGCAAGTCCCGCCTGGCGCATCAGCGGCGGCTCCGGAACCGGGACCACTGCATTTCCGCCCTGCGGAAAACTTGTGGGCAACGAGATCGGTTATTACCTGCGGGAGGGCGAACACGACTTCACCCCTGAAAACTGGAAAGTCCTCATGGATTTCGCCGACGCCCGCCTGAAATAAAAAAAGGCATAAAAAAGCCGTTCCCCATTCAACTTGAGGAACGGCTTTTTCTTGCCGGTCACTTGCGGATTTCTGTTTTCTTCAAGTCTCTGTGCAGAGGATTGACTTTGCCGTCGCTCCAATTTTTTACAGCAATGAAGCAGAGCAGTTGAAAGACTCCCCAAAAGAAGATAAGCCGCAGAAAGATCACCGCAATACGCAGAGGTTCTGAACCGTAGCGTTTCAGAATGTAAAATCTCATGATCCCCCAGCAGGCCGCCAGGACACTCAGATTGCAGATCCCCAGAAGGAGAGCTTCCCTGTTTCTGGTGAAATTTTCGATCGTTGCCCCCTCAATACCTGCAAGTTTTGCTGAAAATTCAATGATTTCCATGGGCAAATGTCCCAACAGAAGCAGGAACCAGATCAGAAATCCGTAAGGATCGGCACTGTCAAGTTTATAGGGGTGACCTGCCGCCAGAAGCGAAGCAAAAAGAATGACAAGCGCCGCCATGATGACCGCCCAGTCAAAGGGCCGGAGCTTGAAAGGCAGAAATCCCGTCTGAGTTTGCCGGAGCTGTCCGTTTTTTTTCTTTTTCTTTGCCATGATCACTTGCTCCTTTTACGGCTTTTGCCGTTTGAACTTCCGGCATTGGAACTCATCTTGCTGATGATCAGATAGGTGATAAGACCGAGAATGATCATACCGACGGTCAAGGCTCCGTAAGCGTGGGGCCACCAGATGCCTTCAGTCATGGCGGTGAATTCAGACATGCCGCCGATGCCGGTGATGACGGTGAGGGGCATGAAAACCACATTGATGATGGCAAGATATTTCATGATGACGGCAAGATTGTTGCTTGACACTGACATGCGGGCATTGGACATGCCGGCAAGGATCTCTGCGTAGATGTTGGCAAGGTTGTCGCACTGTTCGTTTTCAATGGTGACATCCTCAAGAAAGTCTCTTTCGCTTTCGCTGAATCCGATGCGGTTTGAATCGTTTCTCAAGCGTCTCAAAAGCAGCAGATTGGCGCTGGTGGCGGATTCGTAATAGGTGAGACTCTTCCGCAAGGCAAAAACGTTCATCAGAGATTTATTGGTCACAGCGTAGGCGATCTTGTTTTCGATCTCCTCTGAAATGTTGCGGATAATCCTCAAGTGCTGGAGAAAGTGCTGGGTCGCATGATGGAGCAGACGCAGCAGGATGCCTTGGAGCGTGTTTCCGCGCATGGGCATTCTGCCGTGTTCAAAAAGCGGCATGTCGTTATCCTGCAAAACGATGATCCTGTCGGGGAACAGGAATGCTCCCACAGTGGCGATCTTGAAAGAAAGGTTTCTTTCAAAACGGAAATTCCGGGGGCGCTTCATAATAACGGCAGTGTAGCGCTCTTCATACTCCACGCGGCTGACTGCGTCCTCATCAAGGGCGGACTCCAGCGTATGGGCGTCAACACCGCAAATCCGGGTCAGATACTCTTTTTCTTCGGCGGTGGGGGCACTGTAAATCTGTATCATGCCGGTCTGTCCCTCAGGACATGACTGGACACGACCATCCACCAGG
>JAGBWB010000241.1 GCA_017629975.1 Lentisphaeria bacterium | reverse complement strand
GGACTTCAGGGAATGAAATACTCATTCTGCCGCTTGTAAAACTGCTTTCAAGTCTTGCTTTGCTGGTCACAAGCTCTCTTGCTTTTGCGGCGCCGTTGGCGGTGAGCTGGACGTATGCCGTTCCTGCGGGACGGTAGAAGTCCCGGTCGTAGTCCTGAACCATGCGGGTGCTTGAAAAGGTTCCGAGTCCGGTGATGATGGACTCCTTCATCCGGGCGATCCACCGTTTGGGGAGTTCCCCGCCGGTGCGCTCGTAGAAACAGGGGATGATCTCGTTTTCAAGAATATCAAAGAGCATTCCGGACTCAAAGTTGTCCCGGTCATCGTCAGAGTTGTAGAATTCGTTGCCGCCGATGGCCCAGCCGTTGACGCCGTTGTATCCCTCAGCCCACCATCCGTCAAGGATGCTGCAATTGATGACGCCGTTGATGGCGGCTTTCATGCCTGAAGTGCCGCTTGCCTCCTGAGGGCGCCGGGGGGTGTTGAGCCACACGTCAACGCCCTGCACCAGGGCACGCGCCATGCCGATATCGTAGTTTTCAAGGAAGATGAATTTATCCTGCACCTGTTCTTCGCGGGCGAACTGGATCAGATCTTTGATGAGCTGTTTGCCCCCCTCGTCGGCGGGATGTGCCTTGCCCGCAAAGATGAACTGCACCGGATGGCGGTCATCTTTCAGCAGCGCCAGCAGACGCTGACGGTCCCTGAGGAGCAGCGTACCGCGCTTGTAGGTGGCAAAACGGCGGGCGAAACCGATGGTCAGCACATCCGGACGCAGGATCTCAGTGAGTTTGCCGCTCCGGGCGTCAAGACTGCCTCTGAGACTGCTCTGCATCCAGCGGCGGGCGCGGCGGAGCAGGGACTGGCGGCAGAGTTCGTGGGCCATCCAGAGTTCTTCATCAGGCAGGGCGCGGACTGCGTCGGCAAATTTGGCGTTTGAGGGGTTTTCAGCCCACCGGGTGGGCAGGTACTGGTCAAAGAGCAGACCGATCCTTGCAGAGATCCAGGAGCGGATGTGGACGCCGTTGGTGATGTGGCGGATGGGGATCTCAGCCACAGAACGCTGGGGCCAGAGGTGTTTCCACATGGAACGCGCCACTTCGCCGTGGAGTTTGCTCACGCCGTTGCAGTAGTTGGCGGCAAGGCGCAGACCGAAAACGGTCATGGACATCTCATGGGCGTTCTCTCTTTCACCGATGGCGATACCCCAGTTGATGACTCTTTCGGTATCCAGTTTTGCCTCGGCGGCAAGGACTCCGATGTAGGGACGCAGCAGATCTATGGGGAAGACTTCGTTGCCCGCAGGCACCGGGGTATGGGTGGTGAAAACATTGGAGCGCCACACCGTTTCCAGCGCCACAGCCGGTTCATACCCTCTGTTGTTCACCAGATGGGAAATGCGGGCAAGAGAAAGGAATCCTGCATGACCTTCATTCATGTGGCACACCTGGGGTTCGCATCCCAGAGCCAGAAGCGCTTTCACGCCGCCGATGCCAAGAAGCAGCTCCTGATGGAGCCGCATGGTCTTGTCGCCGCCGTAGAGCCGCCAGGTGACGGAACGCAGTTCCGGGGGATTCTGGGGGATCTCGGCGTCAAGAAGCACCAGGGGCACGTTGCCGATACGAAGGATCCACACCGCCGCGTGGAGCTGACGGTCGGCAAGAGGCACTGTGACGATGATCTCTTTGCCGTGTTCATCTTTGGCGCGTTCAATGGGCAGATCGTGGATCTCTGAAACAGGATAGTGCTCTGTCTGATATCCGGAGCGGTCAAGGACCTGTCTGAAATATCCCTGACGGTAGAGAAGTCCCACACCCGCAAGAGGCAGACGCAGGTCGCTTGCCGCTTTCAGATGATCCCCCGCAAGAACGCCCAGACCGCCTGAGAAAATGGGAATGCTTTCATGGATCCCGAACTCCAGAGAGAAGTAGGCGATGGTCCTGTTGGGGAAGTTGTCGCTTTCGGGGATCTGGCGCTCAAATTCGTTTTTGACCGCGTGGAGCTGGCGGAGATAGGCGTGATCTTTAGCCAGTTCTTCAAGACGGTGCTGGGACACCCGGCGCAGATAGGTCTTGGCGTTCCCTGAAAGTTCCCGCCAGAGGTAGGGATCTATACGGACAAAAAGCTCCACTGCCTGAGGATGCCAGCACCACCAGATGTTGTTGGCAAGGGTCTCAAGGAACTGAAGCTCCGCAGGAATACGCGGCGCCACATTGAAAAGTTGCAGATTCATAGGTCTTCACCCTGATAAAGTTATTTCGGCTCCACTTTGAGCAGACTGTTGAGTTCACCGAAACCGTTGGGGGCAAAACAGCCGTTGCTGCCGTCAAGGCGCCATTCGCCGTCAACGACGAATTTGTACTGATATTCGCCGGGTTCAAGGAGCAGCCGTTTTGTATAGACTCCGGGACTCTTTCTGTCGCTCATGGGGGTGGTCATCTGCCAGTTGTTGAAACTTCCGGCGAGGAAGACCTCTTTCCCGGGAGCATCTTCAAAGACAAATTCCACGGCACGGCGGCCGGCGGCACGGGAGACTTTTTTTTCGGCATTTTTCATAATAAATGGACTCCTTGTTTTGGACAGTATTCTCTTATGAGACAGCAGTTTTCCGGACAACGGTTTTCCACTTCATACAATATACACCGCTGCTGACGGATTTACAAATGGTTGCAGAAATTTTTCACAGGGGAATCAATTCATCTCAGCCTTTGAGCGCCGGAGTCCCCGGAAGGGATTTTCGGTGACGCCTTCAAAAATGCACTCTCCCGCCACGGTGAGGACGCTCTTTTTCACAGAGGTGGAATCTGTGGAAAAGAGCCAGCCCAGATAGGGGATATCCTTGAGATAGGGGATCCCGGTGCGGGATTTCACAAGAGCGCTTTTACGCAAACCGCCGATGACGAAACTGTTTTTCCCCTGAGGCAGAGTGACATTGAGTCCCGTAAGGGTGCTCCGGCTCAGCCGGGGGGCGCCATTGGAGTTGAAGCCTGCAACGCTTGTGCTGCTCAGATCAAGGGTGAAGTTGGCGGCATTCTCAGTGACAGAGGCGTTGAGGATCTTCATTGAAAATCCGATACTGCTCTGCTTGACGGTCTGCTGCTGAGGGGCTTTCCAGACCGGGACATCATTCTCCTGTGTCCCTCTGCCCGCCAGAGCGGTAAAGAATTTGATGAGCTGTGCTTCATTTTCCGGTATCTGTTGTTCAAAGTAAAAGAGTTCGCTCATGTTTTCAAAGAGGGCGGAGGTGTTGTTTCTGATAAGGAGTTCCCCCGAACAGAGCACCTTGCCCTTGCCTGAGGCAGTGAGAAAATCCAGATAGCGGGTGTTCCACTTGGGGTTGAAGTTGTAAAAAGAGGTCCTTTCAGAGCCGGTATCCCCCAGCGTCCCCCCTGAATAGAGGGCAGTCCAGTTGTTTCTGTACCTGCCGCCGCCGCTGAAAAAGTCCATGCCGCCGTTGTTTTTCCACGCCTGAAAGTCGATACCGATACGGTCATCGTTTTCGGTGAAAAACTCGTAGACGGTGATTTTCAGCCGCACCTGGGGGATGGGAACATCATACTTCTTGAGCATCTGCTCCACATTTTTCATGGAGTAGTTCGCCACATCAAAGACAAGGAGATTCAATCCGGGGTCGTATGCCACAGCGTCGCTCCCCTGCCATAATTCGGTCACATCGGGGACATTCATGCCCACGTTTTGGATCAGAGTCTGCAAGTTCCGCGCCGGAACATATCTGGGAAAGTAGAAAAAGGTCTGAGTTCCTGTAAGGTATCCCATCTGGGGACGGTCAAGAAATTTCACGATGGAGTCAAACCCCATGCTCCCCTGACGGTCCTTGAAACGGTACTCTTCGGCGCTGATGATCAGAAGTCCTGTGCCGTCTGAGTACTTCAGACACTCCACCGCAGTGTTGCTCCCCAGCTGGAGCCCCGGAGCAAAGGTGGGCTGCGCCGCAGGAGGCGTTACAGGGGAAGCCGATGACAAAGTCGCCTGATTGTAAGGCACAGGAGCAGATGAGGTGTTGAGCGGGTAGTTCTGCACAAGAGAGGTGTTGCCCACCCTTTTGGATTGGACCATCTGCCGGAGACAGTCCCGGATCTCATAGGCATCCGCATGTTTCAGCAGATAGCTCTTTGTGATGACCCTGGGGTCGTTATTGTCCCGGATGAAGTGGAGCGTTTCCGCGTCGTTCCGGACGGGGATCAGAAGTTTGGCTTCCACCCGGGTGGGGGCGTACCCGCCGGTTCTGAGAAAGTTGGAGTCCCGGGGGGCGCTTGGAGCTTCTTCTGCCGCCGCTCCGGAAAAAAGAAGCAGCAGCACCGGAAAAATAAGTTTTTTCATTGAAATTTTCATTCTTCTTTCACCTTTCCCGGCGCCGCCGTGTCAGGGAGCTGTGCCGTGACTGTGAGAAAGAAACAGGAGCGTTCTTTCGTTGTGACCGTTGTTGAGAAAAGATATTTTATGACCGGTATTTCTGAAAGCCAGGGGATGCCGATGCGTTCTTCAGCTTCAGAGGTGCTTTCCCAGTACCCCAGAACGGTTTCCCGGTTGAGGGGGATGGAGGCATTCCCTGAAACTGTGGAGGTATTGATAAGTTCAGTGCCGAAGTTGCTGCGTTCCACGGCGCCGGAGTTGCTCATTTCATAACCGAAGTAGAGAATACCGGGACGGAAAGCGTTTTCGCCGGGATGGTAGGGGGGGATGGTGAATCCCGCCGTCTTGCCGTCATCTATGCACACGATGGGTTTGATGATCTTCAGAGAACACAAGTTGGGCTGAGTTGAAATATCAGGCGCCGTGACCGAAGTGCGGTCATTGTCGTTTTTGACGATATTCTGGAAGGCGGTGCTGAATGTGATGGAATAGGTCAGCGTGTCGGAGTTGGAAACAGTCAACTCCCCTCCGGTACGCCTTTCGGCGTTGCCGGATTGCGCCAGAATGCGTATGAAACTTGCGTCAAACTGGGGCGCAAAGAAGAATCCCCCCAGAGGACCGCTGAAACTCTGAAGCGCCGCCGAGCCTGATGAACTCAGATCCAGAGCGCGCCACCCCACCTGAAAAAGATTCAATCCGGGACCGTTTTTCCACGCCAGATAATCGATCCCCATATCCCGCAGGGTGCTTTCGCGCACTTCGCAGATGGAAAAATCCATTCTGATCTGGGGCGGGGGACGGTCAACGTAACTGAGAAACTGATAGACATAGGTGCTGTTTGAGAGGTTGTCTTTCCAGTAGATCTGGTTGGAGTTGCTGTCGTATCCGTAAAGAGAAGACCAGGGACCGGCATTGACAAGAGCGTTGACGATCAAATCTATCAGGATCTGACCGGAACGGTATTTGGGACGGTAGACCCCGCAGGTGATGCCGGTTCCCCGGATGATGTCACTGCCGGGGGGCGCACCTTTCACCTCTCTGTCTGCCATATTGAGAAATTGAGTGACGCACGACATCATCTTTTCGGGAGTGGTCACAGAGAGTATCTGCTGCTGTGTGCTGCCGTACATGTAGTTGAAACAGCTGACGGAGGAGTTCATATTGTAACGTTTGACCATCCCCGTCACAAAGGGGGCGATGTCGTTGGCCTGGATGTGTTTCAAGGTGAAGATCTTTGAAACCATGTAATCCTGAGCGTCATCCTGGACCAGACGGAGCGTCTGGGCGCCGGAGGGAACTTGAGGCGGCTGGGAGGCGTGGGGAGGGGCTCCGAAAAGCCCCCCCGCCAGAACCATCAGCAGCAGCCACGGAAATATTTTTTTATCGACCATGATCTGCTGTGATCTCTTTCTCAGATGAAACCGAATCCCAGAAGCTGCATCTTGCCGTCTTTTTCGCCGGTCACAACCTGGAAGAGAGCCTGACGCTCTTCAGGTTTCTTGCCGGGGATCTCTTTGATAAAGGTCAGTTTCCAGACGGAAATGTTGAAGACAGGGTGTGCCAGTTCAGCGAGGAACTCGCCCTTCACAACTTTCCCCATCTTGTCCCTGAGCTGTTTGCAGTGGGCGTTGAAGTGTTTGGCGGTAAAATGTTTTTTCATATTGTCGCAGAGGGTCCCGCAAAAAGCCTTGCTGTCATTTTTGCAGATGCCGTCCACCAGTTTCTGCCCGAGTTTGCGTGCTTCGGCGGCTTTGGGTTTGGTGTGGTGTGCGGCGGCATGAGTTGTGGTTTCCCCCTTTTTCAGGGGGGCGGCGGCGGTCATGGTCCCTTTGGATTCGGGGGCGACGACCACCACCTCTTCCACCACTTCAGCGGCGCCGCAGTCATGGCAGCAGCATCCGCCGCAGACCAGTGCTGCGGCAACCAGTTTGAGAGTTGTTTTCCACATAGTGTTGTTTTCCTTTCTCTTTGTGGATTAATGATGGAAGGCACTGCCTTCTCCTTCAGCCCTCCGGCTCCCCGGATGGTCTGCGAAAAATCTGATACTCTGCTCCATATCCCGTGCCAGACGCTCCAGAAGATCCACGCTGACGCCGTGGCGCACCAGTATGCGCTGGATCACCGTCTGTTCACAGTCGGGAGGCAGGGAATAGGCGGGAACCAGCCAGCCGTATGTACGGAGTTTGTCCGCCAGATCATAGAGTGTGAAGTTGACTTTGGCATGGGGACGCAGTTTCCAGCAGACGCCGGGGACTTCGCCGGGGCCGCCGCTGCTGATCAGTTCAAAGAGTCCCGTATGCCGCAGATAGTCTGCAAAAAAGCGCGCTCCCTCACGGCAGCTCTGCTGGATCTTGCGGTAGCCCTCGAATCCGTAGCGCAGGAAGTTGTAATACTGGGCGATGATCTGTCCTGCCGGACGGGAGAAGTTCAACGCAAAAGTGGGCATATTGCCCCCCAGATAGTTGACGTTGAATATGAGTTCTTCCGGGAGATCCTCAGCGCTGCGCCAGATGATCCAGCCCACCCCCAGGGGGGAAAGTCCGAACTTGTGGCCTGAGGCGTTGATGGAACGGACTCTCGGAAGACGGAAATCCCACTCCAGCTCCGGTTCAAGGAAAGGCGCCAGAAATCCTCCCGATGCTCCGTCCACATGCAGCGGGATATCAAGGCCCTGCTGTTCCTCCAGCTTGTCAAGGGCGCAGGCGATATGGCGCACAGGTTCATACTGCAAGGTGAATGTCGTCCCCAGAGTCGCCACCACGCCGATGGTGTTTTCATCACATCTTTTGATCACCTCTTCCGGGGTGGAAATGTATCTTCCGGGGGCAAAGGGGATCTCTCTGAGTTCAATATCCCAGTAGCGGCAGAACTTGTGCCAGCAGATCTGGACAGGGCCTGTGATCAGATTGGGGCGGCAGCAGTTTTTTCCCTGCTGTTTCATCTTGTTTTTCCAGCGGCGGAGCATGGCAAGTCCCCCCAGCATGGCGGCTTCGCTTGAACCGGTGGTGGAGCATCCCATGGTGACGGCGCTCTCAGGGGAGTGCCACAGATCGGCGAGCATATGGACACAGCGCATTTCAATTTCCGCCGTCTGGGGATATTCATCCTTGTCGATCATGTTCTTACTCAGGGATTCCCCCATAAGGCGGCGCACTTCGGGCTCCTCCCAGGTGGTGCAGAAGGTTGCCAGATTCATTCTGGCGTTGCCGTCAAGCATGAGTTCATCGTGAACCATCTCATAGGCCTCCCGGGGAGGACTCCCCGCAGGGGGCAGCTTGTACTTTTCCGCCGCCTGGCTGAAAAGGGCGCAGGCGTAGGTGTCGTCAGTGATTTCACTGCATTGATGAATGATCTTGTGAAGCGGCATGATCACTTTCTCCTTCTTTGATTTGTTGATGATTACTCCACGCAGGCTTGCGGCAGAGGTGGATCAGCCAGGGGACTCCTGTGAAGATCACCGTTCCCGCCGTCACCAGCGTCACATAAAGTACAGGGTTCCCCACCGCCAGATTGGAGGGCGGGAAAAATCCCACCACAAAGGCGAATCCGACGCCTGCGACGCCCAGCAGGGTCACGATCCATATTCCTGCCCATCCGCCGGGGACTTTGTAGGTGCGGGGCAGTTCAGGGGCAGAGTAACGCAGCTTCAGCGCCGCAAGGTACATGAGGATATACATGATAAGATAGAGGGTCACTGTCATGGCTGAGAGGACGAAAAATGCCACATTGACGTTGTTCATGATGAAGTAGCAGCTCCCCAGTACCGTGACGATCAGCGCCTGTATGATCAGAATGTTCACAGGGGCGCCCGCACGGTTGGTGCGGCTCAGAAAGGGGGGAAGCTCCCCGTCAGAGGCCGTACTGAGCACCCCCTTGCTGGGACCGGTGATCCATGACATGACGCCGCCGATGGCGCCGAAAGCGGTCAAAGCGCCCATGACCGGCACCAGAAATCCCAAATTGAACTTGCCCAGTATCTGCCGGAAGGCTTCCATAAGTCCTGCGGTCAGACTGATCTCCGAGGCGGGAATCACCGCCGCCACTGCCAGTGAACCCAGCAGAAAGAGCAGAATGATGATCACCGCCGCCCCCAGCATGGCAAGGGGGAACTGACGGGCGGGATCACGCATTTCGGTCACATGGACCGCCTGAACCTCAACACCCGCAAAGAGCAGAATGATCCCCGCCAGAAACGCCACACTGCTGAGTCCTGAGATGTGGGGGAAGAAAGAGGGATGGGCATGGAGTGCCCCTGAAACGGTTTCAGGATCAAGAAAGGCAAGAGGCATCCCCTTGAAGAACCAGAAAAGCCCCAGCAGTATGATGAAAACGCCCGGAATGATGGTTCCCAGAAGCACGCCGTATTTGGTGACAGCTCCCACTGTGCGGGTGCCTTTGAGGGCAAAGAGCGTGGCGAGCCAGAAGGTGATGATGACCACCAGTCCGCAGTAGGTCCCGTTTGCGGCGAGGGCGGGTCTGCCCGGCAGGTAGGCAAGAGAACCTGCGGCGAATCCCAGGACTGTGGGATACCAGATCACATTCTGGATCCACTGGAGCCAGATGGCGGTGAATCCCCATCCGGGGCCGAAAGCGGACTTCACCCACATGTAGACGCCCCCATCGCGGTTGCTGAAAGCGCTCCCCAGCTCTGCTGAAACCAGAGAGGCAGGCAGCAGAAAGAGAACCACCGCAAAGAGAATGTAAAAGAGCATTGATAGTCCCTCTTTCGCCATCATGGGCAATCCCCTCAAACTGATGACCGACGCGACGATCATCAAAGTAAGAGTTCCGGCGGAAAGATAATTTCTGGTTTTGACATTGTTCATAGATCACTCCTTTCTGAAGTTGAGGTCAACACTCACCAATTTACTGTGACGGAAAAGAAAAATCAACTTGTTTTTTTAAAAAATATTTTTTGTAACATATTCATATTTAAGCATATAGTAAACTTGAAAGCGCATTTCTTGACATCCGGCATCTTGGAGTGGAAAGGAGAAAAAAACATGTACGATCTGATACCGCCCTGCGGAGCGCTTCACGATGTCGCCCCCGGGGACCCCTGGCAGCCTGAACCCGCCGCCAGGTACAACGCCGTCAACGAACTTCTGCGGCAGGAAAATGCTTTTATTCCGCCGCAGGAGGAGCCGAAACGCCCGGGAAGAGGCGACATTCTCTATGTCAGCAACATCTCAGACAAAGTGCTTCCTGTCAACTCTGCCGTTGAGATCGAAACCTGGAACGCTCCGGAACAGGTCTACGGCCCCAGTTACAGAAACATTTACGCTTACGGGAAACCTGTGGAAAATGTCCGGGGATTCTGGGGCGTCGCCCTTGAAAATATCCACCCCGGCATGATGGGACCGGTACAGGTTTCAGGCATCGCCGCCGTGGATGTCCCCGAAAAGGATTTTGAAGTCACGCTCGATGCCTACACCATGTTTGAAAGAAAAGTCCGGCAGCACTACATCTTTCCCGGACGCGACGGCAGATTCCACACCGGCACATGGGGCGGCGCTGAGGTCATCTGGGCCAATCCCAGGATGCCCCAGGTGCTGGTCAGACTGGGGGCGCGGAGCAATGACTACGAAGGCATGTTCGCCGTCTTTGAAAACGGCGACGGCACTTTGACTGTCAAAGGCGGCGAAACCGATCTGGTCTACGGCGACAACGGTGCAGACTCTGCCATCATTAAAGATACACTTCTCCCCGTTGAGTACGTTTACGCCGGGGATAATGGACGCGTCATCTGCCTTGTGGCAAGGTGGGACGGAAAAATGTGGAACTGCCAGGTCCTTTCCCTGAAAGGAAGAGCGCAGACGCTCTATATCCCCGGCGAACAGATCTACTGGGAGCTGGCACGCTATGCCGGAGTCCGGAGTGACGGAACTCTCCTGGCGCTCCAGCAGCTCTGGACAGGGGGCATTATCAACTTTCAGGAGAGGTATTACATACGATGAATTCTGTATGGTATGAAATGGGAATGCGCGACGGCGCTTTCAGAGGAACTGTTCCGGCGGCTTTTATGAACAACGCTTACCGCTTTTTTCTTGATCTCAGAGATCAATGCAGAAAAGACCTTGCTCCCGGATATGTCTGCCCCGATCAGGAAAAAAAGTTCAGCTTCAACGCAAGGGACAGATCGGGCAGGTGGCGGGGATATGATGACAGTATATACAAAAATAATTTTACCTTCCAGGAGGTCCCCATGGGGAGCCCCATTCCGGAAGAGCTGTGGAACACTTCACGCCCCGAATGGAAAAAGGTCCGCTTCTCTGAGAAGGAACTGCTCAATGAAGAGATCATTCCCTACGGCGAAGGTCCCGGATACAGCTTTCACTCCACCGAATGGGAAAAACAAAGATACCGCCTGATACAGAAAATGCGCTACTGCCTGATCCCGCTTCAGATCAGTTTCAGCACCATTGACTATAAAAATCAGGAGCATTGGGAGGAGTATTACGGCAATACAGGGTGTATTGACAGAGAGATTTTCGGCTGGTATTCCATCTACCGGCTCCGGGTGAAGATTTCTGACTACTGGAGTCAGCCCAATGTGCCGTGCAAGATCGGCGTCTACGCCGAAAATCTCACCTCCGCCCTCAATGTCCCCCTCAATGGATGCAGATGGCTGGCACAAAAGAACTTCACCACCGCCGGGACCCCCGACAAAACATCATGGATGGGCCGTTCAAAACTGCGGATCTACGCCGCCGTGGACCTCGCCGGACATCCCGATTTCGCCAAATATTTCCACCAAACACAGGAGTAAGGAGAAAACAATATGCAGAATATGACCATCTATTTGCAGCTTGAGGGCATCAAAGGCGAGCGCGTTGATGCTGAAGGCAATCTGCTCAGAACTAAAGATGCCGAGATCACCCGGGGGATAGACACATTGCTTGAAGTGCGCCTGAGAGACGGCTCCGGAAATCCCTGGCAGGAGCTGGAACTCTATGAGGCATGGGAGTTTTACGCCGGAAATGACTACGATCCCGAAACGCCGGTGATGCTGGGCGTCGTTCAGGGGATCACCGCTCAGGAGGATTGTGTCTTCATCCCCGTCAACAGCACCAACACCCCCGGACTTGCCGCCGCTCTGGGCAAATCTGAAAAAATCAGACTCCACGCCGAACTTCTGGGATTTGCCGGGGGCAGAGATGCTCCGGCACTGGTGGTGCAGTTTGAGATCACAGTCCGCAACCGGGTGGCGCTTTCAGGAACGGAGATCCCCGATGAACTGCCGCAGATCTACCTCACCGCAGGCGCTGTCAAAGCTCTGGTCGCTCAGGAAACTGAAAAGTGTATGCCGCGGATCAATGCCGATGGCTTCTGGGAGGTGATCGGCGTTGATACCGGAGTCCCGGTGACAGGTCCCCGGGGCGAAAAAGGCGAAAAAGGCGACAAAGGCGATACCGGCAGCACAGGCGCTCAAGGGGATAAAGGCGACAAAGGGGACCCCATGAAAATCGACGCCACGGGAACAGCCGCTGAACTTTCTCAGTACGAAACTGAACTCAAGGGGTTTTCATTTCTTGCCACCGATACAGGAATGGTTTATATCAAGAGTTCTGACGACCCGGGCGACTGGTCGGAACCTGTGGGATTTCAGGGGCCTCCCGGATACACCCCCCTCAGGGGAACTGACTACTGGACCGAGAGCGACATCGCTGAGATCAAGTCTTATGTAGACGAAGCAATCATCAATGGAGCATGGTAACTTATGAGCCTTAAAGAAAAAATGACCGCCCTGGCTGATGCTGTCCGGGAAAAGGCGGAATTGACCGACACCCTCACCATTGATGAGATGACGGCGGCAATCACCGACCTTGTTGTGAACGGCGTTGAAGTGGACGCAAGAACCTTGACCGTCACTCCCTCAAAGTCTCAGCAGAATTTCACTTCTTCAGAGCTGGGAGAAAACGCTTATTACGGCACTGTCACCGTTGAACCTATCCCGTCAGAGTACATCACAACTGATGATGCCACTGCTGTGTCAAGTGACATACGCAACGGCAAAACTGCATATGTCAATGGTGATAGGGTCGTAGGTTCCATGCCGAAGGCAACTATGGTTCAAAACGGAACAAAGGTGACTGTTACAGCTGGTTTCATCGATTCCGGTGTCTTGTCTATCGGTAAAAGCTATCTTGAAACTTTTGGTAAGAACCCTATCACTCCCGGTGTTTCTGACATTTACATTGAATATGGAATATACATCGACTATCAAGTTACAATCCGGGGAGACCGTAACCTCACATCCGAAAACATCAAAGCTGGAACCACCATCTTCAATGTTGAAGGTACTTTCACCGCTGATGCAGACGCAACAGACTACGATATTGCAGAGGGTAGAACTGCTTATGTCAATGGCAGAAAGCTGACGGGCTTAATGGAAAAAGCAACGGCGACTCTTTCCGGCAATGTTGTCACCATCCCCAGAGGATTTATCGCAGAAGCACAGACCTTGACAGTTCCGGAAGCGCAGGCGCCGACACTTTCAGAAAACACTGTGACCGTCTATTCCGGATATATCAGAGAGACACAGACCGTCACCGTTGGCGCTGCCAAAGGTGCTGAAACATTCACTCCCGGAACATCTGCCATCACCATTCCGGCAGATACCTATCTGACGGGCGGGCAGGTCATAAGAGGGGACGGCGCATTGATTTCAGAAAACATCAAAGCCGGGGTTTCCATATTCGATGTGGAGGGCAGTTTTACCAGTGATGCCGATGCAGCTGCCTCCGACATCGCAGCCGGAAAAATAGCCTATGTGAAGGGTGAAAAGGTTATCGGCACTTCTTCTGGCGGATCAGTCAATCCCTTGTGGGAAAAACCCGGAGAAAAGCTCAAACTTGCAGCCCCGATACCGTCATGCAATACGGTCCAAGTCCCTTCGCGGCACTTAAATGACATCTTTGCGTATGACGGAACTCTGTACTGCCGTAATGCTGATTATACATACAAGGGAGACGCTCATCCGTGGTCTTATGTCTGGAGCAGAGGCGGCACAGAGGCATTGGCATTGGCAGAGGGGAAGCTGTATAGAGTGTATTGTGAAACAGGTTGGGAGATCACAGCTGTCCCGCTGCTCCAATCACTCAGCAATATTACTCAGGTCGCAGGTCTTGACTGGGGATTGGTATTGTGCGCCGGCGGCGCTGTGTACGGAGGCACGGAGTCAAAATTTGCAAGGATAGAGTACCGGAGAGAAAAAGAGACGGACCCTGTTGTATATGTCAATGCAGGAAAGATCTTGAATTGCTTACAGAATAGTATGAATTTCTGGGTCATAGCCTCAAACGGAGATCTTGTTCGCTGTGATCTTGATAAAGATTCTTTCGACTACACAGATAATCCGAAAGCCTACGCTGAAGTTGATTCCTCCGCCGCAGGAAACGCCTTTGTGAACTATTTCCCGCAGCAGAGCGACGGAGGTGAAGACTCTTATTCTGCAACCTATGAGTTTGCTTTCAGAACCGATGGTTTGTGGTATCGGAAGACAGGGACTTACTGGGATGGGAGCAATAGCAGGTATCATGCATGGCGCAAAGCCAACGATCCCGGATTCCGTAAGACGGACTGGCTGGGATACTGTTCAACTTCAGCATCTGAGAATTGGGGATGGAATGAAGAGACAGGGGAGGAGTATGTGGAGTGGCGCATTTCAGAATCCCAGGTGGCGCTTCATATAGACACAAAAGGAAGACTGTGGAAACTCTCCCTTGCAGGAACCGTTATTGACTCTGAGTTCACCCCCTCCGGGCTGAATATCGTTCAAGTGGGAACAGATACAGACTGGCAGTGTGTGCCCGCCTCTGTGGGCAGAGACATGAAAAATCTGTTTGCTCAGAAAGGGGGAAAACTACTGAAGCTCACAACTTCTGATACAGACAGTATAACACTGTCGTGGGAAGAGTTCGTCATCCATCCCTCAGGCAGGATGATCTGCTGCAGCGGAACTGATCTGTGGTTTGCACCTGAAGGAACTGCCGTTGACCTCGCCAAAGCAGGAGGCACTTACTGATGTACACCCTTGAAGAAATCGCCGCCTTGCGGCAGAAGTGCGTGGAGCTCCGTCTTGAGGGGCGCGAGATCCTTGAGAAATACAGCGACGCTGAGTTACAGAAAATCTGCAACGGCATCGGGCCTGAACTTTTCCCGGAGTGGGCGCGGAAGATCATCACGGTCATCCATCCCGTCCTTGAACCTGCGGCGCTGATCCACGATGTGGAGTTCAGCGAGTCTGACGGGAGCGCAGAAAAGTTTGTCCGCGCCAATGACCGCTTCTTCAGCAACGGATTGTGCTGCGCCATGGCGTATGCCTGGTATGATCTGCGGCGCTATGCTGTTTGTTTCCAGGCGTACCGGCTGACGGTGCTCTGCCGTCACTTCGGACTTTTCTGCTGGCACCCGGGAGCGCTCAGAAACGGCGGCGCAGCGAAAGGATGAGGTAAAAGAGATGGAACATCTTGATGCACTGGCAAAGATCCTCGCTGTGGCAGGGAGCTTTCTTCTGGGGATGCGCTGGGTGGTGAACCGGATCGAATCAGGACCGGAAAAACTCCGCAAAGGTCAGCAGAAACTCAGAAAAGAGCTTTCCTCTAAAGTGGATCTTGAAAACTGCCGCCGTTTCCGCTCCTTATGCGCTCCTCCCCGCCGCCGTGAGAAACCTCAGCGCCGCGCCGGATAGGTTGACTGCTCCTCCCATGCCGTGTCCCCGGGACAAAAGTTCAAAGGGAGACGGCGTCTTTTTTCAGACAGAAGTTTTACCTGTTGAAGAAATGGTAAAATCCTGAAAAAAAAGTAGTTTTGAAAACAGTTCCAACTGTCAAACTAAAAAAAGTGAATTTTTTTTTATATTTTACTTGACATTCCGATGTTTATGAGGTATAATTAGAATAAAGATAGAAAAAGTTGCTGTTTTTAAGGAATTTAAGACACAAGAGGGGAAAGAACTCTTTCTTGTGGCTTGGATTGTTGAAAAAATTTCCCTCCGGCAGCGGAGTGTGTCAGTGGATAATTGCAAAGTCAGTTCCATGGAACCATTTGACACACGCCATGCGGAAGGTTTTTTATTCGGTTTCACTGCACAAAGCCGGTTTGCCTCGTCAGCGGGTCTGCTTTTCCCTTTCCGGCAGTGTCTTTGAAATCCGGATCAGTCAATTGAGTTATTTACCAACGGGAGCAGAGCAGATCCAAGAGTATTTAGGAGATCAGGATGAATATTTATGTGGGCAATCTGCCTTACAGCGTCGATCGGGATGAACTGCGCGGCATCTTTGAACAGTATGGTGAAGTGAGTGCTGCACGCGTGGTCAGCGACCGTGAAACCGGCCGTTCCAAGGGATTCGGATTTGTTGAAATGCCCGACGATGCTCAGGCTCAGGCCGCTATTGATGCCCTCAACGGCAACGAGATTGGCGGACGCAAGGCTGTCGTCAACGAAGCACGTCCCCGTGAGGAGCGTCCTCCCCGCCGCTGACGCATTACTGCGTTTTTCAGAGCCGGGAGTGTAAGCTCCCGCTTGAAAGAGTATGGTACACTGCATTTTTGTATTTGCAGTGTACTTTTTTTATTTCCCTCTCCCGGACTCTTCCCGGACTCAGGCTTTCAAGGTGCTTCAGGAGCTGATATTTTTTTCATTTCTCCTTGTAATTATTCCGCAGGGATGATATATTATCGAAATAGAATTTCACAATAAGAGCTGTAATGTTCACAATATGGAATATGTGAAGAAAAAATGGAAATAAAAGTTCTCAGTAAAACCTTTGATCTTCTGGAGCTGATCCGGGAGCGTTTCCCTGAAACTCTTCTTCCGGGCGAGGCGGCTGAGATATTGGGGATCCCCCGCTCCACCTGTGTGCGGCTGCTGAAACTGCTGACCGCCGAAGGATATCTGGAACAGCTTTCGCCCCGGAAAGGTTACTCCGTGGGCCCTGTCCTCTATCTGCTTGGCAGCGGGGAGTGTTACCATCAGCATTTGACGGTCCATGCCAAAATTCTGCTTGAGTCATTGAGCAAAGAGCATAATTGCTCCATGCAGTTTTTCATGCGCCGGGGGGAGTGCCGCCTGATCCTCTGCGGATTCAACGGCGACAAGTTCCTCAATCTTGAACAGCGCAAGATCCGGCGCTACGATCTCAACACCAGTATTTCCGGGCGGATGCTCCTGAGCTTTGCCCCGCAGGAGGAGCAAAAAGCGATCATTGACTCCTGGGGGGAAAACAGAGGCGTTTTTCAGGGAATGACGGAAGAAGAGATCCTTGAAAAGCTCAGCACCATGAAAACGCTTCCCTTTCTCATCGACGCCCACCGGGGCAAATTTGCCGCTGCTGTACCGCTCCGCGGTACCGGTGAGATCAACATGGGCATCGGTGCCGTCTGGCGCGAAGAAAATGACGGAAGGCGGGCAGAAATCATTGGAGCTCTTGAAAATTGCGCCGCCAAACTCTCAGATATCATTTCAGTAGAAAATTTCAGTTGAAAAAATAAATGAAAGGAACAAAAATCATGTTCAAACCGTCCCGCCCGCCGGTCCGGTCAGCGTTTACGCTGATCGAGCTCCTTGTCGTCATTGCGATCATTGCCATTCTTGCCGCCATGTTATTGCCCGCTTTGCAGCAGGCCCGTATGCGGGCGCAGGGGGCAAAGTGTCAGAACAATCTCAAGCAGTGCGGCGTGGTCTTTGCCAATTACTGCAATGACAACAATGAATATATGTTTGCCCAGAAGTATTCCAGTTTCACCTTTGAAGGCAAAGCCCTTTCCAGCATCTGCTGGCTGGATTTCCGCCGTGAACTGATGCAGAACAACTATTTTGCCACCGCCCTCAAAGTCCAGACCGTGCCCAAACTGCTGATCTGTGATACCGTGGCCCCTGCTTCCGCCACTCTCAACCAGAGCAATCCCCTCTTTGTTCCCAGCTGGGGAACTTATATTTACAATGGTTACTACCCCAACGGCGCCAAAGGCGGCACGCTGACCTTTGAAAAGGGATACAAACTTTCCCGCATCGACCGCCCCAATGAACTGATGGTTCTGGGGGAAAGCAACAAGCCCGGCAACTTTATGCAGAAGAACACGCTTCTTTTCCTCCACAACGGTCAGGTGAATATACTCTACCTGGGGGGACACACCCTGTTCCGCAAGTCCGACCAGATCGCTGACCACAGCAAGGACTCTCTGATGTGGACCGGCTGGAAAGATGCCGCCAAGCCCTGATGAAAAAATGTCACTTGAAATTGCCTCACTTATAAATAATATGAAAGGATTTTTACAATGATGCGGAAAATTTTAACTTTTCTGGTTCTGGCGGCTGTCTGTTCCCTTGGCGCCGCCACCAATTATGCGCTGCGCTCCAACGGCAGCGGCTTCGCAGGGGATGTGAATGCTTCCCGTGCCGTTGACGGCAAAGCGGAAACCTACTGGGGCTATGATCCCTACCCCAAAGCCTTCGTGCTTCAGCTGAAAAACATCTACTCCATTGACAAACTGCGCCTTGTCTGCTACAAGACAGGGGTTTACACCTTCAAGGCGGAGTATTCCACAGACAATGTGACTTACAAACCTCTTGCCGAAGGCGTTTGCAAAGGCACTTTTGAAAAGAGTTTCCCCGCAGTGCCTGTGCAGTTCGTCCGGTTGACGATGCTGCACAACAAAACCAACAAAGGTGTCCACGTCTGCGAACTTGAACTCTGGGGCCCCGACGGTCAGAAAGGGATCAAAAACAAGTCCGTTCCCCAGGAGCGTTCCACCACGATCGGACATTCCGCAGGCACTGTTCAGAACGCCGTCCGCTTCAAACCTGTGAAGATCACCGGCAGCAGCTTTTTCACCGCCCAGCGGAAAACCGAATGGCACGGCCCTGAACTGACAGGGGACGGCAAGATCGGCGACTTCAATTTCTACTGGGCAAGCGATTTTAAGAACAAGGCTCCCGCCCCCCACTGGATCACCTTTGACTTCGGCAGAAAGATCACCTTCAACGCCGTGAAGCTGGATATGGTTGAACGCTACAACTTCTCTGTGCTCTGCAACAACTTCAAGATCGAATACTTTGACGGCAAAGAGTGGAAGATCCTTAAAAATGTCACGGGATACACTTCCAAATTCTTTGCCGCCATGCGCCATAAAGATCCGGAAGTTCGCTATACCGCTGTGATCCCCGACTCCCATCCGGTGTTTTATTTCCCTGCCGTCACAGGCAGCAAGGTGCGTTTTTCAACCACCGACACCATCGCCCGGCTGGATGAGATGAGCGTTCTCTTTTATAAAGAACGCCCCAAGGCAAAAGTGATCCCTGCCCCCCGGGCATTCAATGACGGCATCATGCGTTATAGCTTCGCCCCCCGGGGCGCTGAACTTATGCCCGGATTTGTCAGACCTCCCCTCAAGGGCAAAGGACGGCTCTTTTTCGTTGACCGGGGACACCCCGATCAGCTGCGCCGTTATTTCGCTGCGGGTTTCGGTGAAAAAACTCTTTCAGTGCCTGTGAAGAAACCGGGTATCTATCAGCTCTTCATCATGGGGGGCGACCAGTTTTCCCCTGTCAAAGGCAGCACTTTCACCGTCAACGGCAAAGTTTTCCGTCTCCCCGGCGCCCCCGGGAACCACTTCCCCAGAGAGATCTTCACCGTGGACGCCGTTAAAAGTATCGATATCACTTTCAAGGGCAACTGGCTTATTAACAGTGTGGTCATTTTCCCCCTTGAAAAGGAAAAAGAGTTCCGCTCTGAGCTGACAAAAATCATCATCGGCGCCAATCACAAACGCTTCAAAGCCGACCCCCAGCCGGATCACACAGCCCCTTTCACAGCAAGCGCCGCTGATGTGAAACGCGGATTTGTCAACTTCACCACCCCCATTGACAAGCGGATCTTTATGACCACCACTCCGAAAAAAGAGGAGTGCATCAAGGTCATCAAGGCTCAGAGCGCCACGGACGCGCTGAAAGCTGTGACTACCAATTTCAGATTTCTGAAGCATATTCCGGATTTCAAAGTGACCTATTCCGGAGCGCTCAAGGCAACGCTCCATCCGGTAAAGAACTGGCTGCAGCGCACCAGCCACAAGGGGAGCGGAAATTTGTACTGGCGCATCCCTGAGATCCTGGAGGAAAACAGCTCCCGGTACGCCCTCAAAGAGACGACGCAGCAGTATTATCTTCTCTTTGACATTCCCGGCGGAACCAAACCCGGTCTTTACAAATGCAAACTGACCGTTACCGGCAAGGGTATTCCTGCGACGGTGATCCCTGTTGAATTTACGGTACTGCCCTTCCAGCTGGAAAAGATGGACTCCCGCCAGTACGGCGCCATGTATACTGCGGATTACGCCCGTCCTTTCCTCACCTTGAAATCCGATCCCGCCTTTGACCGGGCACGGCTTGTGAATATGCGTAAATACAACATGAACTCCATCCTCTATCCCTATGGAAAGTTCACCACCGGAGAAGAGGTGAAAAAACTTTATCTTCTGGTCAACAAGCGTCTTGATGAGTGCGGTTATCCCCGGTTCCCCATGGCGTGGCACAATCAGAATTTCACGGTTGAACAGGTGAAATTCATTCAGAAGATGGTGAAAGAAACAGGCTTGCGCGAGATCCTCTACTACCCTGTGGATGAACCTCACTTCGGCAAGCGTCACATTGCTGAAAAGATGTATCCTCTGGTGAAGTCCGTTCCCGGCACCCGGAGTTACAGCACCGTTTCCCAGCAGGATGTGGATAGTTTCGGCAAGCACCTTGATTTCCGCACCTACATGATCACCGGCTACGCCAAATTTGAACCTGAACGCATTGTAAAAGAGTGCAGAAGAGAGAATGCCCACTTCTACTGGTACTCCAACGCCGCCCGCGAATATCCTGACGCCAACCGCTACAAGGCGGGCTATTTCGCCTGGAAATGCGGCGGCACAGGGCAGCTCTACTGGGCGTATGACAACGCAGGCGGCGACCAGTGGAACGACTTTGACGGACGTGCCAATGACCATAACGCCGTTTATATCATCGACAACAAGATCTTTTCCACCATCCAGTGGGAGGGGATCCGGGAAGGTCTGGACGATCTGCGGTACATCTATATGCTTGAGAAGCTCATCAAAAAGTATCCCGCCGCCCCTGCGGTGAACTCCGCAAAAGCGCTGCTGGCAAAGATCAGAAAAGATACCTGTGTGGATCTCAACGCTTATCAAAAGCGTTTCGGTAAAGCCATTGACGTTCACCACTACTGCTGGTGGGCGCCTGAAAAAATGGAGCTTTACCGCAACGCAATTATTGCTGAAATCATGAAATTCCCCCAAAAATAAGGTGACTGAAAAATGAAATTTGTAAACGGCAAACTGCATATAGGCAGCGCTGTTCTTGACTGGCGTCTGGGATTCGGAAACGGCAGCAGCGATTGTGAAGTCAAATATATTTCCCCTGAGGATATGAGTTCTTTCACCCCCGCCCCCAACGGCGGCGTCTGGAAAAATGATTCTGGCCTCACCGTCAAAACGGAATATGAGGAAATTGACGGGATCCTTCAGGGAACCATCAGCTTTTCAGGCAATGACGGCGTCAACACTCCTGTTGAAGAGGTCATATTCCCCAGAGCCGAAGTCGCTCTTGACGAAAAGAGCTGCATCCTGCTGCCTGTCAGTCAGGGCAGAGTGATAAAAAATCTCACCGGTGAATGGAGTGAAACGCTCCTTTCCAGAACTGAGGGGCGCTACCGTTCGTTCCGCTGCACGGCCGTTTATTCCGCAGGACAAGGTCTCTACTTTGACTGCCGGGACTCAGGATTTTACAACAAAGGCTACAAGTGGCGCAAAGAGGGTGAAAAACTCGTTTACACCCATATCCATTACCTTCCCCTTGACGGCAGCGGCTCCTTTACGCTCCCCTACCGCTGCGGTGTGACAGAGTTTCAGGGTGAATGGTTTGAAGCCGTCATGATCTATAAGAAGTGGGCGATGGAGCAGGTATGGTACAAAAACG